>JAEUVL010000883.1 GCA_016786965.1 Chitinophagaceae bacterium | reverse complement strand
CGAAGTGCTCGATGGCTACAGTGCCGAATGGGGATGGAGCTGGGGAGATTTCGGTGCCAATATTCTCGGCAGCGGCGTGTTGGTAGCACAGGAACTGGCCTGGAATGATCAGCGTATAAAACTAAAATTTTCCTTTCACCGCAAAAGCTATGATGATCCACAGCTCAACCAGCGAAGTAATACCCTGTTTGGGAAAAGTGCACCGGAGCGTTTCTTAAAAGACTATAACGGGCAAACCTACTGGGCCAGCGCCAATATCAAATCTTTTTTTCCTAAAAGCAACCTGCCACCCTGGTTGTGTGTGGCAGTTGGCTATGGTGCAGAAGGAATGTTTGGCGGTACGGAGAATATTGGAAAAGACGACGCCGGAAATATCATTTTTGACCGACCTGACATAAAACGATACCGGCAGTGGTACATAGCACCTGATATTGACCTCAGCAAAATAAAAACCAATAAAAAGGGTATTAAATTTATCCTTACTGTATTAAGCGCTTTCAAATTCCCTGCTCCGTCTTTGGAGTTCTCCAATGGAAGTTTTAAACTGAATGCACTGCATTTCTAATTGTATTCATATTCGCCGCAGGCAAATACCCCATAGTATCCTTACCTCTTTACATGAACCAAAAGACGCTTATCTTGCAGCCTGTAATGCAACCCGATTTTTCGTATTTTTATCAAAATAACACTTCATGAAATTAATGACATTAATAGCCGCAGTAATGGTATTCAGCACTTTTACCAGTTGTAACAAAGACGATAACAATGGCGGAGGCGGCGGATCAGAAGTAGCATCGGTAATTACATTTACCTTTCCCACTACCGGGGCCATAGTACTTAATGGTACACCCATGAAAGTGGAAGGCACCATATCTGACAACAATTCACTGGCCTCAGCCCGGGTGGAGATTCGCAATAAAACAACCGGGGCAGTCTATTTCAGTCAAACCACCACCACCCCCACTACAACTTTTTACCGCTTCGACTGGACCTGGAACGTAAGTGGCATTACCACCACTACTGCCGCTACTGTAAAAGTAACTGCCCGTGACATGAATGGCGTAGAGGTAATAAAAGAAGTGGATTTTACTTTGGAAAATTAATAATGCCGTAACTGTTCCTCTATGCAGTATGTACAACAGTTTCTTTTCATCTTGCTCAGCGCCGTATCGGTTTGGTTTTTTTCGAAAAAAGTAAAAGAAATAAGCCGCAACATCAAACTCGGCAGAAAAGAAGAGATAAAAGACAATCCTAAGAAGAGATGGCAAAATGTATTGCTGCTGGCTTTCGGACAAAAGAAAATGTTCCGCAACCCGCTGGTCGCCGTCATGCACTTCTTTGTATATGCCGGTTTTATCATCATCAATATTGAAGTACTGGAAATAGTACTGGACGGTATTACCGGAAAGCACCGCTTGTTTGCAGCGCCGCTGGGTAGCTTTTACACCCTCCTCATCAATTCCTTTGAAGTGCTCGCCTTGCTGGTACTCGTGGCCTGTCTTATCTTTTTGGTCCGCCGCAATATTATCAAACTAAAACGTTTTGTCAGTAAAGATCTGGATGGCTGGCCCCGCAGCGATGCCAACTATATTCTAATCACTGAGGTGGTGCTCATGTCACTTTTCCTTTTCTTAAACGCCAGCGATACCTTGCTCCAGGTAAGAGGTGTGGAGCACTATGCTGCCCATCCTACCGGCAATTTTATCATCTCACAGCATCTGCAGCCGCTGCTAAATGGGATCGGCAATAATGGATTAGAAATCATTGAACGGGGCTGTTGGTGGCTGCATATCGCAGGCATATTCGCTTTTCTAAATTACCTGCCTTACTCCAAACACCTGCACATAGTACTGGCTTTCCCCAACGCCTATTATGCCAGGCTGGAACCAATGGGTAAAATGGAAAATATGCCCTCTATCCAGAACGAAGTGCTCTATGCTATGCAGCCTGAACTGGCACCTGTCGGCGAACAGGCAGTAGCCCCACAAAAATTCGGTGCAAAGGATATTACCGACTTAAGCTGGAAGAACCTGATGGATGCATACAGCTGCACGGAATGTGGCCGCTGCTCAGCAGCTTGCCCCGCCAATCAAACCGGCAAACTGCTCTCCCCCCGGAAGATCATGATGGATACCCGTGACCGCCTGGAAGAAGTAGGCAGGAACATAACGGCAAATAAAGAATTTAAAGACGATAGCAAAGCGTTGCTCCACGATTATATCACCGTAGAAGAACTAAGGGCCTGCACCACTTGCAATGCCTGCGTGCAGGAATGTCCTGTTAGTATCAGCCCCCTCGATATTATTCTCCAACTGCGTCGCTACCTCGTAATGGAAGAAAGCAATACTCCCCAGGAATGGGCAGGCATGTTCAGCAACGTAGAGAACAACTTCGCCCC
>JAEUVL010000831.1 GCA_016786965.1 Chitinophagaceae bacterium | reverse complement strand
GTGGACTTAGATTATATCAACTTCGATATTACCGGCGACCAATATTTTGAGACCCAGCTCAGCACACCAGGCAGTGTTGTATTTGTTACCAAAGGAGACATTCCCTCCAGCCTGAATATTTTTACTGCCAAACTGGACTATTCAAAGCGGTTTAATAAAATGCTTTGGGAAGCGGGACTGAAGACAGCCAGTACAAATACAGATAACCTGGCCGAGTACTCTTTTTTTGACGGGTTTGCCTGGCAGCCCGATCTGAGTCGCAGCAATCATTTCCTGTACGATGAAAAGATACATTCTGTGTACAGCAGCCTGGATGCAGAAAAAGGTAAATGGCATTGGCAGGCCGGTCTCCGGTATGAGCTTACCAGCTATAAAGCCAACCAGTTGGGCAATGCAGTAATAAAAGATTCTTCCTTTCAAAAAAATTACGGGAGCCTTTTCCCTTCTGCTTTTGTTTCGTACGATGCGGATAGCAGTAATAATTTCACCATCCGTTTCGGCAGGAGGATAGACCGGCCGCAGTTTCAAAACCTGAATCCTTTCCTGGTCACTATTAATAAATACACGTTTGAAGGAGGTAACCCTTTTATCAGGCCGCAGTACACCTGGAATATAGAGTTGTTACATACGTATAAGCAAATACTGACCACTGGTATTTCTTACAGCTATCTGAAAGACTATTTTTCCCAGATATTCATAATTGATTCCAACAGCAGCAATGTCAATAAGAACATCATTATTTATACCAGGGGCAATGTGGGCAAGTTTCAGCAGATCGGGCTTTCCGCCAGTCTCCAGTTGCCCATTACAAAATGGTGGAGCCTGACCTCCGCCGTGGTCTTTAACCATAAGGTGATCGAGGGGGTGGTTTGGGCGCCTGTAAAGGCTACTATTAACCAGATCAATATCAACATCAACAACCAGTTTCAGTTTGGGAAAGGCTGGGCGGCCGAATTAAGCGGGTATTACCTGTCCAACAGCCAGACCGATCTGCAGGAGACACTCACCCCGCAGGGCGAAATGGGGGCCGGGATATCAAAGCAGGTTCTAAAAGGCAGGGGTACACTCCGCCTGACGATCAGGGATATGTTTTATACCCAAAATTACTCCGGGTATTCCCGGTTTCAGAACTCTGACGAACCATTTGAGATACAATGGGATTCCAGGGTGGCCCGGATAACCTTTAACTGGCGATTTGGCAAAGCCATGAAGCCGGTGAAGCGGTCGGGCGGGGGTGCCACAGAGGAAACGGAGCGGGTGGGCACGGGAAATTGATATTTGCCGGCTTTTGGGGGCTGAAAACCAGCGGGTAGAGGGTTTCCACAGGCCACGAGGAAAAAATGGGGGTTTCGGTAAAATTCTTAATTATTCATTCTTTATTATTAATTTCTTTCCCCTACCTTTGCCGTCCGAAAAATTGTATCAATTATGGCAAGAGTATGTCAGGTTACAGGTAAAGTTCCGATTGGGGG
>JAEUVL010000825.1 GCA_016786965.1 Chitinophagaceae bacterium | reverse complement strand
CAAATGGCTGGGCCATCCCAAAATAAAAGATGTGAACTGGGATGCGTTTCAAACCGCCTATGGTATACTGGTGGTGTACTATAACAAAAGCAGCAAGGTGAACAAACTGGTAATGACCACGAAAGGAACAGAGACCCTGCGACTGTGTGAGTGATGTGCTCAACTATCCGCCACCCGGTTTCTTTGCTTTGCTTACACTGTCAATAATATCGCCATTGCGTTCCGTCAACCGGATAATGACCGGCTCTCTTTTTTTGAGTGCCTCTTTTAATAAACTGATATAGGCCGCATGGTGAGGGTTGCTCTTTGGTATCTTATAAAAACGGGCCGACTCATAAAACGTTACCTCCACTGTGCCTGGTTCGCTGTACTTCTCCATGAATACTTTAGCCACGGTAAAGGTGCGGCTCAATGAATCTTGTGGTGGGTTGTTTCTTGCCATGGTATCAGTAGAAAGCCATACTAAAAGTACAGTAAAAGTCAGCCTGCTGGTAAAACAGGCTGACTGTATCATATTTAAGAAGGCTTTTATCATTACTCTGCTAATTACAGGTAGTTAAGTTGGCGTAGTTGATCAGTGTGTTGTTGGTCTGTACATAATTCGGATCGGTGGTGAATGGCGCTCCTGTAGGATAAGTAGGTAAATATGCCGACGATGGTTGTATGCTGTAAAAATCCACATGGGCGTTTGCATCACAGGCCAGGTTTTCCTGCGCAGCCAGCCAGGTGGACAACAACACGGGCTGGTTGAACATGCCCGGGTCTATCACATAAGCCAATACCACTGATCTTGTCCCTATTTTTATATTTACCCGTATCAAAGGGGTGACATGGAACCACCATTTAACACAACAGCCTCCCCATTTATTGGCCTGTACTGCCAGGCGATGGGGGGATTGGTTGGCGAAACTGAATACCTTCTCGCTGCAATAGCCAAAGTGTTTTTCGATGATCCAGCGCATTTTATGTGCCCGTGCATAACAGCCATCTATCACATACTGAAAAGGGATGCAGGGATTTACCTGGTGCGGACCGACTATATGGCAGGATTGGGCCGCACAATAATTAAATATCTGCTGGGCCGTTGCCAGGTCCGGCACCACTTTCATACATAACTTAAACGCCGGCCACTTCAGGTATTCATCCACGATATTGAAACGGGCGGTATCTATACGGCGGATGTCGATACGCATGGCTGAATCGCCCGGTAACATTTCTTTACGAAAACTGAAATAAGTGTCCAGTTCTTTGGCGGTGGGTTGGGCTACCAGGTTGAAAATTCCTTTGCGTGGATCGACAATGATCTTTACCGGTGCTTTGGATCTTAACGCTGCTTCAAAACTACGGTTGAACTCAGCAAAGGATTTATCTTCTTTCGAAAGGGTGAACAATTGTTCTTTTTCATTGAACACCACGTCTACTGTTCTGCCATCGGCAGAAGGCAGCATGGCGGCCACTGTTACAATACTGGTGTCGCTGACCAGGGTGCTGTCTTTGCCCGTACCTGTATCCTTGCCCCCGGTCGTTTCTTTGGGCTTTTTATTATTACAGGCGATAAGAACAAACAGCAACAAGCTGAATGTGACCAGGATACTTTTATATAAAAGCCCCCGGTGTTTGGTTTGGAGTAACATGTTGGTAAGGTTTAAGGTTGTGAAAAATGTCCTTACAAGTTACTTCATTCAATAAGAGAATGATACAGTGAAAACCAAAATACCCTGTTCGTGGTATAGCGACTTAGTACATACTAAGGCTTTAATACGACGGTGATACCATCCCCATCAGCAGGATAATGTGTGGTATAAGCATGTTTTTTTTTCAGCTTTGTATCATCCCATCCTTCATTGTCTTTAGAGCGGTAGTTGAAATAAAAATGCAGGCCGCCTTCATTCGCCCCGATCAGTTTGGCGATACATTCCGGATCAGGATGATGATAACGGGAACCATCGGAAGAGACCATCATGTGTTGTGTATCTACTTTCTCCATCAGCGATACGAGGTTGCTTTTCTTACTGCCATGATGGGCCAGTTTCCATATATCCACTTTCAGTTTTTCTTTTTTGGTTTTCTTCAGCAGCGGATCAATGGCCAGTAATAAATTATCTGATGTGGCATCACCGGCAAATAGGCAACTCTTACCACCGTAAGTACCAATAAAGGCGATGGAACTTTGGTTGGCGACACTTTTATCCGGTGTTACCGTGGCTTTTTGCAGGCTGGCGATATTAAATCCCAACAGGCCCGGGGCCAGTTGCGGGTAGCGTTTTTCCTTTTTCCATCTTTC
>JAEUVL010000820.1 GCA_016786965.1 Chitinophagaceae bacterium | reverse complement strand
ATACGGATACATACTAACTGCCAGCGTAAGTTCCTTTTCTACTTTTTATTTTGCAAAGAATACCTTTAGCTTACTGCCGGTACGGTTGTTATCATTCGCCGGTACCAAATGCGGGAGTGATGTATGCCTGATGTGGACAGTGGAGAACGAGCAGGATTTCGCACACTATGTAATTGAAAGAAGTACTAACGGAATTAATTTCAATTCAATAAATACCGTTACTGCACGAAATAGGGGAGGAAGGGATAGTTATACCACTAATGACCTTACCCCAGCTTCCGGCGATAACTATTACCGCCTGAAGATGGTGAATATGGATGGCAGTTTTAGCTATAGCCAGGTTATTAAGATCAATTTTAATAAAACTGAACAGGTAGTACTGCAACCTAATCCTGCCGGTGAAATTGTTATCGTCAAAGGGCTCAAAGACTTCAAGCAATTGCGTATCGTGAATATGACAGGACATGTGGTTCTGCAGAAAAATATTCAGCAAAGTATTGAGCAAATAAATATCAGCAGTTTGGCAAAAGGAATATACCTGTTACAGGTAAGTAAGGACGAAGAATTAGTCTCGGTTAAGCTCGTCAAACAATAGTGGTGATACTGGCAAAGTCAGTACCACGCTTTTTCATGCTAAAAAGAGAACCCTCCTTGTATAGGAGGGTTTCTTTTTATATATTATAATAACGGAGCTAATTCACACCATCCACCGTCATTTCCTTATTGATCTTCAGCACCAACCCTTGCAATACTTTCCCTGGACCTGCTTCAGTGAATCGGGAAGCTCCATCAGCGATCATCGACTGTACACTCTGTGTCCAGCGGACGGCCCCTGTAAGCTGATCGATCAGGTTTTGTTTGATCTCATCTTTATCCATTACTGCTTTGGCCACCACATTCTGGTACACCGCGCAAGTAGGTGTGTGAAATTTAGTGGCTTCTATGGCCGAAGCTAATTCCTTTTTCGCCGGCAGCATCAGTGGCGAGTGAAAAGCGCCTCCCACCGGCAGTACCAATGCCCTCTTTGCGCCAGCGGCTTTCATTCTTTCGCAGGCTATTTCAATTCCTTTTACGGTTCCGCTTATTACTAATTGGCCGGGACAGTTATAATTGGCCGCCACCACCACTTCGCCGGTTTCTGTTTGTACTTCAGCACAGATGGCTTCCACTTTATCATCGGCCAGGTTCAGTACAGCTGCCATGGTGGATGGTACCACATCACAAGCTTTCTGCATGGCTTGTGCCCTGATAGATACCAGTTGAATTGCATCATCAAAACTCAGCGTGCCATTGGCCACGAGTGCTGTAAACTCACCAAGTGAATGACCGGCCACCATATCTGGCGAACCGGAACTTGTAGAAGGGTCAATACTTTTATAAGCGATTATAGAATGCAAGAACACCGCCGGCTGGGTTACATTGGTTTGCTTCAGATCAGCCTCGGTACCATTGAACATGATATCGGAGATGCGAAAGCCAAGTACTTCATTGGCCTGCTCGAAAAGTTTTTTCGCAAAGGCGCTGTTATCGTAGTGTTCTTTACCCATTCCCGGAAACTGAGAACCCTGGCCCGGGAAAATAAATGCATGCTTCATAAGTTTGTAATTTACCCCCACCCCTTAGTTACTTACATTCATTCTGCATTTGAAGGAAGGTAACCCACAAAAAAAGTTTGATTGAAATACGCAATCAAACTTAACCTGTGGATACAAATATAATGTTTAATGTAAATCTGAACTGATTAGTTTCAGGAACTCACTGCGGCTCGAATTTTTCTGAAATTCCCCGTCAAACGCCGAGGTAGTGGTGGAAGAATTCTGTTTCTGCACCCCCCGCATCATCATGCACAAATGCTTGGCTTCTATTACCACCGCCACACCCAGCGGGTTTAGGGTTTCTTTTATCGCATTCATGATCTCTATCGTGAGCCGCTCCTGTACCTGCAGGCGGCGGGCATATACATCCACCACCCTCGCCATTTTACTCAGCCCCGTGATCCAGCCATTGGGGATATAGGCAATATGGGCTTTGCCAAAAAAAGGAAGCATATGGTGTTCGCACATGCTATACACTTCTATATCCTTTACCACGATCATTTCACTTACCGGCTCATGGAATTTAGCAGAGTTGATGATCGCTTTCGCATCTAAATGATAACCCTGCGTAAGGTACTGCATAGCTTTGGCCAGTCGTTCAGGAGTCTTCAGCAGCCCTTCCCTGTCAGCATCTTCTCCCAACAGGCTGAGCACTTCTTTATAATTGCCCATCAGGCCCGATGTAACATGTTCGTCGTAATGTTCTGTTTTTTTATATGCCATAATGCAAATGTGAAAATGTAATGACTATGAAAATTAATTTAGCAAGTAACTATAAATTAATAAATACCTATACCCCTTCAATTTCCTTTCCGGCTTTCTCACATTTCCGCAGGGTATTCTACAAAATTCCGCGGTGTTTCATATAGTCGTACCTGCATTTCCAGTTTCTCGTCTATATGAGGCCGCAGCAGATCATAAATAACGATAGCAATATTCTCCGCAGTAGGATTCAATTCTTTAAACTCCAGCGTATCCATGTTCAGATTCTTATGATCAAACCGCTCCACTATCTCTTGCTTCACCAGGTCACTCAGTATCTTCATGTCCATCACATAGCCGGTTTTCTTGTCTGGTTTACCCACCACTTTTACTATCAGGTCGTAATTGTGGCCATGATAGTTAGGTAATGCACATTTGCCAAACACTTCTGTATTCTTCTCATCATCCCATGCCGGGTTAAAGAGGCGGTGTGCCGCATTAAAACTCTCTTTCCGGAAGACCGCTACTTTCTTGCTCATAACGACAAGTTAAACGAATAAATGCACTAAAAGTTCAGCTCTCATATAAAAGATTATACCCAACAGTGATATGATCTGTACCGATAATGAATACCGGACACTTATATTATCCGTAATATTCGACATATATCTTGGCAGTCTCCACCAATTTCAGGCAATGCAACTGCACGGTACCGGGCAGATGTGGTTGCAGTTCATTCCAAATGGCTATTACCAGGTTTTCGATAGAGCAAAGCTTGCCAGCCATAAAATCAACATCCACATTCAGGTTACGGTGGTCTAGCTTTTCAATGATGCGTTCCTGCACAATAGCTCCCAGTTTTTTTGCATCATATATAAACCCGGTATCCGGATCCGGATCGCCTTTGATGGTCACAAAAAGTTCGAAATTGTGCCCATGCCAGTTCTCATTGGCACATTTACCAAACACTTCATCGTTCTTTTCCTTTGTCCAGTTAGGATTAAAAAGCTTATGAGCGGAATTAAAGTGCTCAATTCTTGTTAAGTAAACCATGCTTTACTTTTTAGTTTCCTTCACAGCAGTTTGGGCGGAAGGAATGATGTAACCAGCGATATGGCTGGCGGAGGGCAAAGGTAAGTGAAATCAACTGTCTGTCATAGCCGAAAAGGAAGAAGTTTATGTTACCTTGCAGCTTCATTTTCAGGTAATAAACTATTTGTTATGAATTGTTTAGTAGTGGCTGCTACGGTTATTGAGATCACCCCATTTCTGGAACACCTGAGGGATAAAAACACCATACCCACCGGTATTGAAACCGATGTATTAATAACAGGTATCGGCCTCACAGCTACTACTTACGCATTAACCAAACAATTGACCATCAAACGCCCCGATCTTGTCATCCAGGCAGGTGTGGGTGGCTGTTTTGATACCACCATTCCATTAGGTTCGGTACTGGCCATTAAAAAAGAAGCCATTGCCGATCAGAGTGTGATTGAACTGGATAAATTAAAAACCTTATTTGACCTGAAACTGGTACCACAAAACCAGTACCCCTTTTCCAAAGGATGGCTGGTAAATAAAAGCGAGGTGCTGAAAAAAGTAAAGCTGAAAAAAGTGACCGGTGTATCTGTGAACGAGATCACGACGTCAAAGCAAAAAGTAAAATTCTATAAAGAAACATTTGACCCCACCGTGGAATCCATGGAAGGGGCTGCATTGCACTATGTATGCAGCATGGAAAATATTCCTTTTGTCCAGTTAAGGAGTGTTTCCAATTATATCGCCGAAAGAAACAAAAAGAACTGGAACATGAAAGAATCAATTGTAAACCTG
>JAEUVL010000791.1 GCA_016786965.1 Chitinophagaceae bacterium | reverse complement strand
TCCAGTATACTCAACATGGTAAAACAGGCGCAGGGTGAAAAGCCACCAGTACAGCAACTGGCCGACCGGATAAGTGCGGTGTTTATTCCCCTTGTACTGGGCATTGCTGCACTTACGTTAATTATTAGCTGGATAGTGCTGAAAGATTTCACTCCTGCATTGATGCGCAGCATTGCTGTACTTGTTATCGCCTGCCCCTGTGCAATGGGCCTGGCCACCCCGGCCGCTATTGCTGTTGGCATGGGCCGTGCGGCTAAAACCGGTATACTATTTAGAAATGCTACCAGTTTAGAAACATTCAAAGACATCAAGCAAGTGGTGTTTGATAAAACAGGGACTTTGACTACCGGTAAATTTCAGATAGCCAATTATAAATCCCTGGTTGCGGAGGAGGAGTTTAAAAAAGTTGTGTATTCTCTTGAGAAATATTCCAATCACCCTATCGCAAAAATCATCACCATTGAATGGAAATTGAAACAAGAAATGAAGTGGAAGAAGATCGAAGAGGTAAAAGGTATGGGCATGAAAGCGACCGATGCAGAAGGTAATACCTGGTGGGCCGGTTCTTATAAAGTAGCAGATAAATTGACACCTGATGACAGCCACAATATTTACATCCTTAAGAACGATTCGCTGCTAGGCTGGATAGATGTAAAAGATGAAATACGGCCGGAGGCAAAATCTGTGATCGATTATTTACACAGCAAACAAATTGAAACTATCCTGTTAAGCGGAGATCGCCTGGCCAAGTGTACCCAGCTTGCTTCACAACTCGGCATTGAAACAGTGATAGCTGAACAAACACCGGAGCAAAAGCTGACCAAAATAGAAGAACTGACCAAAAAAGCACCGACTGCTATGGTGGGCGATGGAATCAATGATGCACCGGCATTGGCAAAAGCCACTTTAGGCATTTCCATGAACGATGCTTCGCAAATCGCCCTGCAGAGTGCACAGGTGGTTTTGATGAATCATGGCCTGAAGAACCTGCCCACTGCACTGGGGCTGGGCAAACACACTTATATCACTATCAAGCAAAATCTCTTCTGGGCCTTTGCGTATAATATTGTGGCCATTCCGGTAGCCGCCTTTGGTTTACTTACTCCCACATTTGGCGCCCTGGTGATGGGGTTGAGTGATGTGGTACTGGCGATAAACTCTGTCCGCCTTTTTATTAAAAAAGTAGTTTGACAGAATCACTGCATTTTAACCAGCCGGAAACTTTTGCTGTCAGTATTTAATTCTATTTTCACTTTTATTCCAAGAAAAATATGCTTGCTGCAAAAGCACTTATAAAAATTCTGATCCTTATTACTGCATGGTTGCTGCTCCACATCCCTGCAAAAGCACAGACCAACCTGTTGCTCAACGGCGGGTTTGAAGAAGTGAATACCTGCACAGAGTATAAAGCTGAATGTGGAGTGGAAGGCTGGTTTTACCTGAAAGAAGTAAAGGCACAGATGCTGAGCAATGACGGAGAGTTAAAGCTGCTAGGCCTTAATTCTTATGGAATTAATTTCATTTGGCGGGAGTATACCGGCTTCTCCCCCGTTATCGGCGCCATTCTGCCCTGTGGTTTGCAAAAAGGGAATGTGTATACTTTCAGGGGTATCGTTTCTGCATTACTGAATCCCAAACTGATCTTAAAGCCTGGTATATGTGTCGGTGAAAGATTTTATGTTCCCGGCAGGCCATTTTCCAAAACCATGCAGCCGGACAGCATCATACAGATCACAGCGATACCCAAAACCAATTTTGTTCAATTTGAATACAGTTTTACTGCTACAGGTACGGAACGCTATCTTACTTTCGGCACCTACATTGAAGAAGATAAAGTGGGTGTGAAAAAACAACTTACCGGCACTCAAACCGTGAACATGGTATTAGATAATTTCGAACTTATTCCTTCGGACCCAAAAGAAACCATCTGTACTGCCTTTGGAGAAAACAAAGAAAAGATATACCACTACGATTTCAGGCATAAAGAAATGGATTACTCTCTGTATGGAAAAGGCGAGCTGGCAATTGTGTTCAGCAAAGAAGACAGCAGTTTCATTACAAAAATAAAAGAACCACCCACTACAGTACTAACCGATACGTTGAAACTGGGTGATGTTTTCTTTGATTTTAACAAGGCTATTCTGAAACCCGGCGCTCTTAAAATGCTGGAAGATTTTTTTATAAATAACAAAGACCCTTTATTTATCGACAGCGTTTATGTAGAAGGCCATACAGATTCTATTGGCAGCGATAAGCGTAACATGGCACTGAGCCTGGAGCGGTGTGAGAGCATCCGCCAATGGCTGTTGCTGAACAGTATTCTTTCTGATCCCGGTATACAGGTGCATCCATTTGGTAAAACAAGGCCTATCGCCACCAACAGCACTCCGCAGGGCCGGTCATTGAACCGGCGGGTGGAATTGATCATTTTCAGGCGAAATGAAAAGTAATGGCAATGCTGTATTTTGTTAGCTGAAAAAGCGTCACCTGTTTGACTGATCTTCAAAAAATATTAAAACAATACTGGGGCTTTGACCATTTTCGCCCGCTGCAGGAAGATATTATGAATGCTGTGCTGGCCGGCAATGATACACTGGCGCTGATGCCTACCGGCGGTGGTAAATCGCTATGCTACCAGGTGCCGGCTATGGCGCAAGAAGGCATGTGCCTGGTTATTTCCCCGCTGATCGCCTTAATGAAAGACCAGGTAGAAAACCTGCGCCGCAAAAATATTACTGCTTTTGCCATCTACTCCGGCATGAGCCGGAAGGAGGTCATCAATACTTTTAAAGTAGCGACAGAAAGCAATTGTAAATTCCTGTACGTTTCACCAGAACGATTAGAGACTTCGCTTTTCAAAGAATACTTACCCGGTTTAAATATCAGCCTGGTGGCGGTGGATGAAGCGCATTGCGTTTCTCAATGGGGCTATGATTTTCGTCCCCCGTATTTACGTATTGCTGCATTGTGGGAAGAACTACCGGATATTCCGGTTCTGGCATTGACAGCCTCTGCCACACCGGATGTACAAAAAGATATTTGTGAGAAACTGAGGCCTCCCCAAGAGGGGTTTCGGAACCTCAAAGGGCAAAAGGAGTTTGCCGGTTGGCAAGTATTTCGTCAGTCGTTTGAAAGAACGAATCTTTCCTACAGCACCTTCAGGGTTGATTCGAAGATCAATAAGATCGTTGATATATTAAAGAAAGTACCTGGTACCAGTATCGTGTACTGCAAGAGCCGGAAAAGAACGAAAGAGATCAGCGACCTGCTGTGCCTGCAGAATATTTCAGCCGATTTTTATCATGCCGGACTGCCGCAAGAAGAAAGAAGTTCAAAGCAGGAGGCCTGGATCAGTAATCAGAAGAGGGTGATCGTTTGTACCAACGCATTCGGAATGGGCATTGATAAACCCGATGTAAGGACCGTTATTCATGCGGATGTGCCTGACTGCCTGGAAAATTATTACCAGGAAGCAGGCAGGGCAGGAAGAGATGGCAAGCACTCCTATGCTGTATTATTATATGATGACAGGAACCTGACTGAGCTGGAAGAAATGGCAGCCCTTCGTTTTCCCTCACTGGAGGAGATAAGAAATGTTTACCAGTGTGTCGCAAACTATCTGCAAATACCAACAGGTGTGGGTGAAGGCCAATATTATGACTTTGACATCAGCGACTTCATGGTAAAATTTAAACTTGCCAGCCACATTACACTGTACTCACTAAAAGCATTGGAGCAGGATGGCTGGCTGGCATTCAACGAGCAGGTCTTTATTCAATCCAAAGTTGTTTTCAAACTTGGCAAATCGGCCTTATATGATTATGAAAAAAATAACCCCTTGCTGGAAGAGTGCATAAAAACGTTGCTCAGGGCTTATGAAGGCATATTTGATCAGCAGGTTTCCATTTCTGAAAAAATGATGGCGGGTCTGATGAAGAAAGATGCAGGCGAAGTAAAAAAACAGTTAGTGCACCTGCACCAGGCAGGAGTGATAGAATACCAGCCACAGAAGGACACCCCTCAATTATATTTACTGCGCAACCGTATCAAAACAGATGAACTATCTGTAAACATGGTTTTATACAATGAACGAAAAGAACAATTTCGCCGGCGAATGAAGCAGATGGTGTACTATGTAAAGGAAACTACCGAATGCCGCAGCCGTATCATTGGTATTTATTTTGGCGACATATCTATAAAACCCTGCGGCATTTGCGATAATTGCCTGAACCAAAAAGCATCAATACTGACCAAAGAGGAATTTGAGATATTACACCACCGTATCATCAACCTGGTTAAATATGAACCCCTGCATACTAAAGATCTTTTAGCAAAACTATCAGGTGTAAAAAGGGAAAAAGCCTGGAAAGTGATAGAGTTCCTCCAGGCTGAAAATAAAATTGAGATGGATAAAACGGGACGTGTTACCCTAAAATAGACTTTTCCGTTTACTACTCCTGCCTCCAAGGCCCAATACTCCCAACAATGTTCTTACAATTGAATTACCTGCCGTACGGGTCATGCTCTTTACCGTGGGATTATCAAAAAAACCTTTCTCCTTTTTAGTAGTTGTTTTTCGTTCCGTTTTTTCTTCTGCTTGCTGCTCTTTTTCTTCTGCTTCCCGCTTCGAAGCCTCTTCCAGTTTCTCAGTAAGTATCTCGTAAGCGCTGTTACTATCCACCACCTGATTATACTTGGCGGCGATCTTTGATTTGCTTACCAATGTATCAATTTCTGCTTCAGATAAAATATCCATACGGCTCTGCGGAGGGCGGATCATACAATGTACCAGCGGAGTGGGAATTCCTTTTTCGTTCAGTATCGTA
>JAEUVL010000770.1 GCA_016786965.1 Chitinophagaceae bacterium | reverse complement strand
CAGTCCGTCAATATTCTGCAGCAGTCCTTCAAAATTGCCAAAATCAGGATCACCACCCAGGAAATAATGTTTCTCGTATTCCGCCAGGTTATCGATCACGGTATGATGTTTTACAGCACCGGGATTTTGCGAAGAGAATTTGAACAATTGTGCATCGGGTATGCCGGTGATGATGGCGAATAAAGCTCTTGCAGTAGAAAAATGCGGCGTAAAACACCGCTCGAAGAAAATGCCGTTTTTGCTTAAAGAATCAAAGAAAGGCGTTGCGTTCAGCGGGTTGCCACTCATGCTGCTTTTATACATACTGAAGGACTCACACTGTACCAGCACAATATTGGGTTTGCTCTCCAGCGAATTACTCCGGGGGCCTATCTGGCGGCGATATGAAAAATTGGATTTATCCGGCAGTTGCATCCATTCCGCCATAATGGGAAAAGCTTCTTTCGCTTTTTTCTCGTTGAACTCCGGCTTACGCAGTTTCAATGTGGCAAAAAAATTCTGCATCGGGTTGATGGCAAGATAGGATTTGAAACTGCTCCTGAATCGGAAACAATCGTTGCGGCTGAGTGGCTGAAGCGTTACGCTGCCATATATAAAGAAAACTAATAGCAGGCTGGCAATAATAAAATGCTTTTTGCGGTGTGGGATTCCCTTACCATCAGTACGGTTGATCACCTGCCAGTGGCTGCGGTGATACATCCAGCGGAAGAAAACGACTGCAACGATCAGGCCCAGTATCATCCATACCATTGGATAGGTCTGCCACATCATGCGCCAGGAGATAGCGAAATCCTCAGCAAAATTCATAGCACCGGCATCCAGCGGTGTGCGGTTATAGGAAAAACTGCCAAATCCCGCAGCAAAGAAAAAGAAGACAATAAAAGTAATGATAGCCAAATACCAGGTCCACCATTTTTTATTGCGGGATGAGTAGAAAGGTGATAACCTGGGAAAAGCGCTGGCTACTACTACGGGTAGCAAAATAATGGAGATCCACCGAAGGTCATACCGGATCCCCATAATGAAAGAAGGTACCACATCTCCAAACGAAACACCTTTTGGACGAAACGCCAAAAAAGTGGCCAGCCTGAATAAAGTAAATATCAGGAGAAAGATGAGCAGCAGGTTCACTACCCATAATAGAGTCTTTGGTATTTTATATTTTACCAGCATCAGGTTCGTATCCGCCACCGGCGAAAGGAGTACAAAACAATGTAATTTAAACCAGTATAACAATACCCTTTCTCTTTTTAACAGGAACACGGCAATTAAAAGCCAACCGTTACATTTGCTGAATGATATTTCTGGCAGTCAGCTTTTGGAACACACTGATAGAATGGGACCATTCTCTCTTCAAAGTGATAAACACAGGCATGGCCAACCCTGTGTTTGATGCCGTGATGCCCTTCCTTAGAAAACCCAATCATTGGTTACCGCTCTACATGTTTCTCCTGGTTTTTGTGTTGCTTAATTTCCGGCTCCGGGGGCTTTGGTGGGTCGTTTTCTTCCTTGTTACCGTCGCTTTGTGTGATATGATCGGTACCAATGGGTTTAAATACACCTTTGAACGGACCCGCCCTTGCAATAACCCTGAATTCATTGGACAACTGAGATTACTCGTTCCCTGCCCTTCAGGATTTGGCTTTACGTCAAATCATGCGGCCAATCATTTCGGCATGGCCACATTCATCTTTATTAGTTTCAGAAAATTTTTAGGTAAATGGGCTTTGCTGGCTTTCGTATGGGCTGGGGCTATTGCCTTTGCGCAGGTATATGTAGGCGTTCATTATCCCGGTGATGTTTTTGGCGGAGCGATGTTAGGTCTCATCTTCGGAACCGTTACCGGCACGCAATTCAACAAATATTTTGGGCTTCAGTCACCAGTGGAAAAATTCAGTTAGTCTATTTCTTCTTTTTATTATGAAATAGCATGAACCGGGATGTTTCGTAGTACCCAAATGCCAGGTTGCGCATTTCACTAACTAATGTCTCACCTGCTTCTTCTTTTGCAGCCGGGTTATTATTAAATAAGGAGTATACTCCTTCCTGCTTTGTTTTCAGGTCGTATTCGTAATAGTATTTATTGCCTACCAGCCCGATAAGGCTTTTATCAAAATCAAAAACAAAAGCATGGTTATGGCTGGTGCTGTCGGAAATGGAGGGGATGGCAAATATATTTCTTCCCAGGGTGGTATTGTTAACAGGCAAATTGGCCAGTGAAGCAATACTGGGCATAATGTCCACTTGAGATACTTTTCTTTCTACCACGGCCGGTTGCAACCGGGAGGGGGCATAGAAAAGCAAAGGTACATGCCAGAGCGTAAGGCTTTGCTCTGTCCACACTTTGGGAAACATATCAGCGGCAACACCTCTGATACCATGATCGCCAACAAATACAAAAATGGTATTGTCAAAGTATTTTTCTTTTCGGGCAGCCTCTATGAACACTTTATAGGTATAGTCCATGTACGTGTACGCATTCAATTCCTCATTCGTCCAGAAACCATACTTACTAAGCGTATCCTTTGGATAATTACTGAGTTTAATAAACGGCCTGTCCTCTTTGGGAATCGTATAGGGCCGATGATTGTCGGCTGTTTGAATAATGGCAAAGAATGGATTTGCCTGTTTTTTGATCACTTCATTGGCTTCCATAAAAAGGTCCTTGTCGCTGATACCCCATACATCTACCGCAGGCGAATGATAATCTTCCTGCTCATATAAATGAAGATCCTTTATATTACCGGTCAGCACGCCCCTGATATTGGCCCAACTGGCGCTGCCACCAATAAAATAATATTTCTCATATCCTTTGATATCGTTAAGAATAGTATGCTGATCTACCAGGTTGGGGTTACGACTGGCAGTTTTAAAGTCTGTTACATCAGGAATACCAGTGATCAGTGCCCACACCCCTCTGGCAGTGCCGTAGGCAGGTGAAAAACAGTTCTTATAGAAAACTCCCTGCTTGCATAGTTCATTAAAATAGGGCGTTGTATTCAGCGGATTACCCCACATAGAACTCTTATAAGCAGAAAAGCTTTCGCAGATCACCAGCACAATGTTTGGTTGGCCGGTTGGTATCGAATCATTCACCTTGTTACCCCGGAGATAATTAAGGTTGGTTGAATCAGGCTGTTCCACACCCAGTTCTTTCGCTATCAGGCCATAGTACTTTCTTGCGCTAGCTTCATCATAGCTGGAACCACGGAATTTAATACTGCTAACAAAACTTTGGAAAGGGTTCAGCGCCAGGCTTGCTTTGTAATCGCTGTTCAGGCGGTACGCATCACTCCACCGAAGTGGGAATTTGCTGACCCGACCGAAAATAGCAATGCCAAATAATAAGAAGGATACAAAATAAGTGATGACCCTGTTCCGCTTGGGAGCAAATTCAGGAGCCTTGCCTGCCAGTTTATAAATATAGCGGGTAGCATAAAAAATAAACAGGAAAGCCAGTATCCAGCCTATCATGATCTTAATGACAGGATAGGTTTCCCAAAGCATCCTGGCAGAAATAGCCCCTTCTTCAGCATAGCTCAGCAGGCTGGCATTCATTCGCTGACGCAGGTAAGCAAAATTGCCAAAATCGAACGTATAGAAGAAGATGATCAGAATGCCGAAAAGCCGGGAATAGATCAACAGCACCCGTTTAGATACTTTGCTGGCAAAAGGTCTGAACAGGTAAGCAATTCCGCCTAGTAAGACGATGAGCAAAAAAATACACACCACCCTGGCATCATAGCGAAAGCCCATCCAGAAAGATGACAAGAAACCATTTTCGCTGGCGGGTTTAAATAATAAGTGAAATACCAGTCGCAATAGGGACATGATTGCCAAAAAGAAACAACCGGACAATAGCATCCAGCGGATAAGCCTTGATTGAATTATTTTTGCCATGGACAGAATGGAAAAAGGCTAATGTATTGATTTTGCAATTCATTTACCCTGATATGCTAGAAAATCTGCTAAAAGACATACAAATATTTATCTCTTTTCACTTTATCTCTCCGCATTGCCACATAATAGCCACATTCACAGGCAGTTTTTCAATAACCGCAACGTTTCGCTATCTTCGATAACCAATCATTACTATTATAAATGGAGATTTTTATTCTGCTGGTTCTTATCTTGATCAACGCCTTATTTGTCATATCTGAAATAGCCCTTGTTTCAGCCCGCAAATCAAGGTTGGAAAGCCAGGCCGAGAGAGGAGACGAAAGAGCAAAAAGGGCCCTGGAACTGGCCAATAATCCCGAAAAATTTCTTTCTGCTGCGCAAATTGGTATCACACTTATTGCCATCCTTACGGGTGTGTACTCCGGCGAACGTTTTGCCCGCTACCTGCAGCCTTCTATTGAAAAAATAGAGGTGCTGAAGCCATACGCCGATACTATTGCCACTACCATCATTGTGGTATTAGTAACGTTTCTCTCTATCATTTTTGGTGAACTGATACCTAAACGGATCGGATTATTAAAAGCAGAGAAAATAGCTAAATCCGTAGCAGGACCAATGAATACATTTGCTGCTATTACACATCCATTCGTATGGCTGCTGAACCGAACCAGCAACATATTCTTCAGCATCTTCAATATCAAACGCTCCAAAGACGATGCGGTTACGGAAGAAGAGATCAAAACACTCATAGGCGAAGGAACTGAGGCAGGCACTATTGATGAAGCAGAACAGGAGATCATCGAACGGGTATTTCATCTCGGCGACCGCAACATTACTTCCCTGATGACACACCGCAGCGACATTATCTGGTTCAGCCTGGATGACAATGAAGACAAGATTAAAGAAAAGATAATCCACGAACCTCACTCCGCCTACCCCATCTGTGATGAAACAATAGACAACATTAAAGGAGTGGTTTCAATCAAAGACCTGTATGTAAGCCCTGATAATACTCTTTTCAAAGAGATCATGCAGCCAGCACTATTCATCCCGGAAAATAACTCGCCTTACCAGGTAATGGAAAAGTTCAAAGAATCAAAGATCCATTCCGCTTTCATCGTAGATGAGTACGGCAGTATACTCGGCCTGCTTACTTTAAATGATATACTGGAGGCCATAGTAGGCGATATTCCCCAAAAGAATGTAGCTGATTATGAAATAAGGAAAAGAGATGATGGCAGTTACCTCGTAGATGGCCAGATCCCTTTCTACGACTTTCTCACCCGCTTTGAAAAAACAGAGTGGATGAATGAAGGAGAACATGACTTCGATACCATTGCCGGGTTTATCCTGCATGAACTGGAAAGAATTCCCAAGACCGGCGACAAACTGGAATGGAAAGGCTTTAAAATAGAGATACTGGATATGGACGGCCACCGTATTGATAAAGTGCTGGTGAACCTGAGTGAGGAATTGAAAGAAGAGATTGAGGAATAGATGATAGTAAGAGAGTCATCAAAAAGCAAACAGGACTATTCGATCCAACAGCACTATCCTCTATCATCTCTCATCTAATAATTAAACACCGCTTCCTTCTCCGGATAACTCAACCGGGTGCTTTTCCTGTTTCCTCCCACTGTTATATGCAGGATATTCAGCTGGTCTTCAAACAAATCGTACATGATATTCGTGGAAACCTCCAGTTTAGTTACGGATGGCACATTCTCCACTTCAATATATCCATAAGCAGCTTCATTCTCATTTTCAAATCCCAGGTAAGAAAAGGTCACCGGTTTGCCATTTGCTTTAATAGATAAATGAGAGAACAGGTATCTTTTCACCAGGCTGTCCATCGCCGCTTTATTTGGTGGATTGATGAGATCTGTTTTAGCCTTATAATTTTTGGCCAGAACCTTCTCAAAGTCATCGGTAAATATCTTACAGCTTATCTCAAGCGTTTTATCCGCCGCATTATGGTTTACTTCCACCACACTTACATGAAAAGGATGCGGGGGCCGGGCTGATAGTAAAACAATGGCCATAACCGGAATAACTAACCATTTATAGACAGATGCTGCCATTGACACAATAATTTTCATGATTACAAAAGTCTGGATTATTTTTCGAACTCAAAGGCCGCTTATCACACGGCCGGGCACTTCACTTACTATATTTTTCTAACCTGTTGGTAATGCAGTGACCGGACGATAAACAGATGCGGTTTGCTTACAATACGATGCAGGATTTCTATTTTTATTTTGGCCCCGGCTGGAAGCATATTATCGGCAAAGATGCTCTCGATCACCAGCTATTCATCGCTGCCCTGGCGGCCATATACTTATTGAAAGACTGGAAACAGGTCCTGATCCTCGTCACAGCTTTTACCATCGGCCATTCTCTTACACTGGCCCTCAGTGTGTACGATGTTATCCGGTTCGACAGTAAATGGGTGGAGTTCCTCATACCCCTAACCATCGTCATTACAGCGCTGTCCAATCTCTTTCAAAAAAAATTTACTCCCAGGTCTATCAGTATCAATTATTTCCTAGCCCTTGCATTCGGCCTCATTCATGGAATGGGTTTCGCCAACTATATCCGGTTCGCCATAGCTGGCAGCGACCAAAACATCGGATGGAGCCTTTTTGGATTCAACGTAGGATTAGAAGCTGGACAAATAGTGGTAGTAGCGGCATTGCTGTTATTATCGCACCTTATTGTAACAATACTAAAAGTGAACCGTCGTGATTGGGTCATCTTCCTGTCAGCTGCGGTTTTTGGTATTGCATTAAAAATGTCACTCGACAGATTACCTATAAAAAAGAAAAGTCATGAAGAAACACATGTTATTGAGTTGCCTGCTACTGACCAGCGTCAGTTTATTGCTGGCACAAAATATTCAGAACAACCCCAGTTCAAGCCATGCCAATAAGTTTGAGCAGTTAGGCACTATTCTGCCCACACCCAACGAACAGCGCACCGCCAGCGGCAGCCCCGGTCCCAAATACTGGCAGCAGCGGGTGGATTACGATATCAAGTGCGAACTGGATGAGGCTAATAACAGGATCTCCGGCAGCGAGACCATCACTTATTTCAACAACTCACCGGAAACATTAAGTTACTTCTGGATGCAGTTGGATGAGAATCAGCACAGCACAGTAAATAATGCCAACTACCAGTCACAAAACACACTGGGCCAGCAATACACTGATAAAGTGTTGGACCGTTTTGAAGAAAGAAGAACCGACAATGGCTACGGCGTTAATATCATGAAGCTGACAGATGCCGCAGGCAAACCCCTAAAATACACCATCAATAAAACGATGATGAAAGTGGACCTGCCTGTTCCACTGAAACCCGGACAGAAATATGTGTTTAAAGTAGATTGGAATTATAAACTGGCCAATCGTGGAGATTTTATACGCTTCGGCGGCGCCAGGGGTGGTTATGAAAACTTCCCGGAAGATGGAAATAACAATTACACCATCACACAATGGTATCCACGCCTTTGCCGCTACAGCGATGACCAGGGCTGGCAAAACCACCAGTTTACTGGCACAGGCGAGTTCACATTGTGCTTTGGTAATTTTAAAGTGCAAATGACCGTGCCTGCCGACCATATAGTTGGTGCCACCGGTGAATGCCAGAACTATGCACAGACCTTATCGGCCACACAAATGGCCCGCTGGCAAAAAGCTCAAACAGCTAAAGAGCCACTGCAGATTGTAACACTGGATGAAGCATTAAAAGCCTCTAAAACTAAAAGCACAGCAAAGAAGACCTGGATATATAAAGCAGATAACGTTCGTGATTTTGCATGGACCTCCTCCCGCCGGTTTGTTTGGGATGCAATGCCAGCTATGATAGAAGGAAAGAAAGCCATGGCAATGAGTTATTATGCAAAAGAAGCGTACCCTATCTACAGCAAATATTCTACGAAGGCTGTAGCACATACACTCAAAACATATTCTAAATTCTCCGTGCCTTATCCCTATCCTGTTGCCATCAGCGTAGAAGGCAACCAGGGCATGGAATACCCGATGATCTCTTTCAACCCCGGCAGGGCATTGCCCGACGGTTCGTATTCAGAAGGTGCAAAAAATGCCGCCATCTTTGTTATTATACATGAAGTAGGGCATACTTTCTTCCCAATGATCGTGAACAGTGATGAACGCCAGTGGACATGGATGGACGAAGGACTAAATTCCTACCTCCAATACCTTACACAGGAATTATGGGATAACAAATTCCCTTCCGATGGCGGCGTTCCATCCCAGATAACCGATTACATGAAGTTGCCAAAAGAGCAGCTGGAACCCATCATGACCAATTCTGAGAATATCAACAACTTCGGTGCAAATGCATACGACAAAGTAGCCACCGGTTTAAATATCTTACGGGAAACCATCGTAGGCCGTGAACTGTTTGATAATGCTTTCCGGGAATACTCCCGCCGCTGGGCCTTCAAGTCTCCCACACCGGCTGATTTCTTCCGAACCATTGAAGATGCCACCGGCGAAGACCTCGACTGGTTCTGGAGAGGATGGTTCTACGGTACAGATGCCTGTGATATCTCTATCGACAC
>JAEUVL010000730.1 GCA_016786965.1 Chitinophagaceae bacterium | reverse complement strand
GGCTGTGTTACTTTCAGAGGGATCTTTACTTCATAGTAGTTACCGGAAAAATCATTACCGATACGTATTACAGCGCTCAGGTCACCATCTTCAACCGGTGCGGAAGTAGGCACTGATTCCGCATGGATGAACATAGACATTTTTCCATACTGGCGGATATCGAGGTTCAGTGTTTTGAATATACCACGGGCCTCATTCTTGGGGAGCCCACATACCTGCATACTCAGCGATTGCTCGTTCAGGAACAAGGCTACGTTATTATTACTCAGTTGCTGTTGTCTTTCTATGCCTGGTGGAATACGATAAGGGATAGGGTCCCGCTGGTCGTTCTCTTCGATATTCACAGCCAGCACATTTACTGTAGTAGGGTCAGGAATAGGCAGGTTTACAAACTGGCCTGTCTGATCTATTTTACTTCTGAATTTTCTCCATTGGTTACGCACCAGTTCCAGTTTACCAAAACGCATTACTACTGAATCTTCAAAGCCGGTCGCAAACATCCTGATAAAACGGATGGATTTGAAGTCAGGAATATTACCCACTTTGGTGGTAAACTGATCTATTGGTATGCGGAAGAGGTACCACTTTTCTGTACGCTGCTGTCCGTTGGCCAGCGTTACAGTTGGTGTTCTTACATCCGTGATATATTGGTTGATACCCGGTCCCATATTGGGCTGTATGTCCACTTCATACTGGAAATACTCTTCTACCTCATTCATCGTGTTATCACGGTTCAGTTCTTCCGCATCTGGGTATTGAGTAAAGGCGTTTACAAACTGTGTATTGTTCTCTGCGATGGGTGAGTTGCCATGCGGGTTATTGATATTCTTATACCGCTGCAGGATACCGGCAGGATTGGCTCCGTCAAAAGAACCATCCCGATAGGGTTTGAAATTATCTGCTGATGGGTCTGCATTGGCGCTCTGGAATATTGGTGAACCTGTACCGAAATTGGTTTGCAGTGCAGTCAGGTAGTTGGCAAATTTTGTTTTTTCCTCTTCATCCTGCAAGCCATCATATCCCACATCCTGAAATACCCTGTCGGTCGGTTCATTACTGAAGGCGTTGGTTACCTGTAATGGGTTGGAAGGCACTTTGCCCCAAACAGTGGTGTTATCAACCGGTGATGGGATAGTGGGTGTAGGCAACCCATTTTCATATAGGCGTTTACCATCCCTTACTATATCCTCAGATATATTTCCCAGGTTGAAATATAACTTACCGCCTGAATGGGGATAGCGAATCCTGTCAATGAACGGGTCCATCATCCAGAACTCTATATATTCTATATTACCTGTTTCAAAATCTGTCTGGTCGATGTTGCGCATCAATCCGCCCCATGCCCTTCTTGGATCAAGCAATTTGCCATTGGCATTTATTTTAGTAGGGTCTGTCTGGAAATTATAAGGGCCTCGGTCTTTTGGATAAAAGGCCAGGTCGAAAGTAGTGAGCAGGCCTTCCCCAAACTGGGTACTTCTTTTTGGAAATATCTCCTTTTGCAATACCTGTCTTGATTCTGGTTTTGACAGTTCATCTACATCCTTGATAGGATTATTGGCATTTCGTTCCTGAAGTATTGATTCAATATTGTACCAGGCAATTTTTCCACGGTTGTAGCCGCTTCGCAGGTCATTGTTCAATCCGGATTCAGTAAATAAACCATTACCCTGCGGAATAGAAGCCAGCGTCCAACTGATAAGCGGGAAGCGGAGATCGATACCGGCACGGGTGCCTTCAAAGTCATCAATATATACCTGTCCGCCTCTTTCTATTTCTCCATCGCTGTTGGTACCATTGATCTGCTTGGCATGTCCGGGATCAAGCACCGCCACTTCACCATACGCTGTGACGGAGGACATTGTCCTGGTGGAATAAAATGGTAATTTATCCAGCCATTTGGTAAGGCGGGGCAGGTTATTTCGATAATCGATATCAAATCCGTACATCCTGTTCTTTATAGGATCTTCTCCGTAGGACTGTTTGATAAAGAAAGGTCTTTCACCTAACTGTACGATAGTACCTCCAAGTGATAGGTTCTTACTGGCGATATAATCAAATCTTACTCCGAGGAAATTCTTTTGCTGAAAGCCAAAGGCCTGGTTATTCTCATAGTTGATACTGACCGGTATGCCTGAATTGATAATGGACTGGTTGGTTACCCGCAGGGTGCCCAGATCGTAGTTGATCTCGTAGTCCACATTTTCCTGCAGCACCTGCCCGTTGGCAGTTACAGTTACCGATCCCCTGGGAATATTATATCCCAGTTGGTATTCATTCGTTCCACCACCGCTTGCAGGCCCGGAAGATTTTGATTTACCCGTTATTTTAAACCGGTTCAGATTAGCATAGGTCTGCGCTATGGCTTTGATGGTATCATAAAGCGGATAGTATAAGTATTTATCCCGCAGCACCTGGGTACCGAATACATAATCAAGATCATGACCAAATGGTTCCAGCACGGGGAAGATGATACGGCTTTGAGAAGATATAACGGTGTATCCCTCCACAAAGTCGAAGACCCCATCCGTTTGAGGGTCATTCTGATTATTCAGCCGGTCGAGGTTAGTAAGCCTGAGCAAAGGGAATCCTTCATAAGCACTGAGCACATCTGCCGGCGGCAGGTAGATTTTTTCACCAAGACTGGGCTCTTCATATTTCAGGTCGAGTTTGAAATCCTGTCTTTCCAACTGGCCATATCCTACAGAGTACACGTTCTTCATCATCAGGTCCCAGATAGGCAGGTTGGTACGCTGTGACGTGGCTTTTAATAATTTCAGGAACAAAACCCGCTGCGAGGCACCAGTAGTATCCGGTGGTACATCCTGCGAAAACTCACCCACCTGGTAAGGCCTTCCGTTATAGGTATATTGAAATGCCACACCCAGTACTTCGTCGGGCTGCAGCGGCTGATTGAGCGATAAGAAGCCCACCTGCTGATTGAAATAGTAATCGGTGGGCTGCAATTTGCGGGCAAATGTTTTTTCAAAGTCCTGTACGGGCAACATACCAAATGCGGTCAGTTCACTTTGCACCAATGACGAATTCCTGAAATTGGGGTTGCCGGTAATAGTAGAGTACAGGTTATTGGCATCGTTGCGGGGAATATCGCTGGCGCTGCCGGTCAGCAGCGGAGTGCGATAGGGATTGTTTTCACCCAGGTCCATAAAGGCCACTACATCACGGGTATCGG
Organism: Chitinophagaceae bacterium; assembly: GCA_016786965.1. Lineage (GTDB taxonomy): Bacteria > Bacteroidota > Bacteroidia > Chitinophagales > Chitinophagaceae > JJ008. The sequence continues at coordinate 1,303 of JAEUVL010000730.1, read as the reverse complement.
TGGTGGCGCCATTGCGGTTGGTAACCCACACTTCCATTTTCAATATCTGCACTTTAGAGTTTACCACCGGCAGTGACTTCATTGCTTTATTATAGTTATTGCGGAAGTACTGCGACATGAGGAAGTGACGGTTCTCGTCATACTCATCTGACTTGAGTGAAAAACTTTGAGCGGCCGTACCACCCTGCAGACTTTGTGTCTGCCGCTGGGATTGCATATTGGCCATCACCAGTGTGGTGTATAATTTGCCAAACTGCAATTGTGTTTTTATACCAAATAAGGATTGTGCACCTGGTATCAGCGTTCCTTTGGAGGAAAAGCTGGTATTACCTAACTGGAACTGTTTTAAGATATCATCGTCTTTGCCGCGGAAATCCAGTTTCAACTGATTCTCAAAATTGAAATTGGCCAGTGTGTTATAATTAATGGGCAGTTTTAATTTTTCGCCGATGCTGGCATCCACCTGCAACTGGGAGTTCATATTAAAATCAAAGCCCCCATTTCTCCTGGCCCTTTCGGGTAAGGTGGGGTTCTTGATATTTTGTCCCTGGTAGCCTGCCAGCAGATCCACGTAACCAGTTGGCTTGATGTCTATTTTCACTTTACCATCCGGCCCCACTCCCATGATACGGTTGAACCAGTCGTTGGATACTTTGAACTTAGGTTTGAACATCCGCCGGTTCATATTTGCCAGCAGGGAAGCCCTTTTCTTAAAATAATCTTCTTCGTCTTTTTTACCCTGCAAACGCAAAAATTCTTCCATGGTAAATGACGTAGGGGTGCGGTAGTACCGGCTGCCAATTTTTTCTACAATATAATATTGCTTGGTTTTGGGATCGTACTCTATCGTCCGCTTTATAAAACCGGTGTCCCTCAGATCGAAAGTATTCCTGTTGGGACTGGAATAAGGATCACCATAACGGTCCCGCAAGGGATAGCGGTTGGTATCAGGTGTAAAATCATATTTGTCTGTATGGTCGGGGTTATAATATCCATTATCTGCTTCTGTGAAAGAAGCAATGATAACTACAATGGCAAAAGCAGCAATTGTATGAAGGATATGAGCAGTTCTAAGGTTCAATGTTTTCTCTGTCAATTAGTTCCTGAAAATAGTGGATTAGAGGGTACGAAGTGCCATCTTAATCAGTTCCTCAACAGAAATGTTTGGATTTCCCGCCAGCGTCTTTTCTATGGCTTGTCCGGCTGCCTGCCGGTTGATGCCCAGAGCGGTCAAAGCATTTAACGCATCCTGTTGCAAAGTATTGTTTTTCAAAGCCGAAATATTTGACTCTAAAGGCTGTTT
>JAEUVL010000716.1 GCA_016786965.1 Chitinophagaceae bacterium | reverse complement strand
CAGTAATGCCGGTAACAATGAAGACCCGGAAGATTTTACCTGGAATGCTGTTTGGAAAAGCGGCGCCGTGATTCATAATGACGGATGGAGCTTTGAAATGTTCATCCCCTACTCTGCCATCCGCTTTGGCAAAAAAGAAGTGCAAAACTGGGGGCTAAATATTACCCGGCGCAGGAGAAAAACAGAACAGCAGTACACCTGGAATCCTATTGACCCTAATGTGAACGGATTTTTGACACAGGAAGGTATATGGACCGGTATCACTAATATTAAACCGCCACTGCGTCTTCAGTTCTCACCATATTTCTCCACGTATGTCAATCACTTTCCTTCCCCCGCTCCTGGTGAAAAAGAATGGACCTCATCCGTGAATGGTGGTATGGATGTGAAGTACGGTATCAACCAGGCATTTACCCTGGATGCTACGCTGGTACCGGATTTCGGGCAGGTACAAAGTGATAACCGGGTACTGAACCTGACTCCTTTTGAAATAAAATATACCGAGAACCGTCCTTTCTTTACCGAAGGAACTGAACTCTTTAATAAAGGCGGCCTCTTTTACCCGAGAAGAATTGGTATTGACCCTATACTATTGCACAGTGCAGGAGAATATGCCGGGGCCAATGACAAGATCATAAAGAACCCCGGAGAGTCCAAACTGATCAACGCCACTAAGATCTCCGGCCGTACCCAAAAAGGGCTGGGCATTGGTGTGCTGAATGCCATTACTAATACCCGCTATGCCACCCTTGAAGACATGAACACTAAAGAGCAGCGTAAAGTGGTGATCGATCCGCTGACCAACTATAGTGTGATAGTGCTGGACCAGACGATGAAAAACAACTCCAGTGTTTCTCTCGTGAATACCAATGTAATGCGCAGTGGCAGCGAATACGATGCGAATGTGACGGCAGGCCTCTTTAGCCTGAATGATAAAAAGAACACCTGGAATGTAAGCGGTAAGGCGGCCTTCAGCAACCTGATCGGCTATCTGCCGGGTGGTGAAACAAAAAGTGGTTACAGCCATAATGTATCGTTTGGTAAAACCAGTGGCCGTTTCAATTTCAATATCGGGCAGGAACTGACCAATGACAACTTCAACAGTAATGACCTGGGCTATTTTACCCAACGGAATTTTATTGATCACTTCGTATGGTTTGGTTACCGGTGGACAAAGCCTTCCAAATGGTATAATAACTTCCGGATAAATGCAAATGCCTATTATTCAAAAAGGCTGAACCCGGGCGATTTCCAGGCGGCCAATTTTAATATCAATGCCAATGGACAATTGAAAAATCTCTGGTACATAGGCGGCCTTATCGGGTACGAACCGGAAGGGAACAACTTTTATGAACCAAGGGTGGAAGGACGTGTATTCCGCGGCTGGTCCAACTACTTTTTCGATGGCTGGTTTCAAACCAATGATGCCAAAAAATACAGGCTGTATGCTGAAGTATTGTATATCAAAAGAAACCTTTTCAGCAGTGAACGCTATGAGTACACATTGGAAAACCGCTACCGCTTCAATAATAACCTGACAATAAATGCCAGTATCTCCATTTCTCCACAGAATAACAATACTGGTTTCGCCGGTTTTGATGGCAGCGACATCATCTTTGGTATGCGGGATATTAAAACTGTAGAAAACACACTGAACATTAAATACAGTTTTAATGATAAAATGAATATCAATACCCGTATCCGCCACTACTGGAGCAAAGTAGATTACCAGCAATTCTTCACCCTGCAGCAAGATGGCAGCCTGGTAAAGAATACTACTTTTAACCAGGACAGGAACCAGAATCTAAATTTCTTTAATATAGACATGGTATATACCTGGCAGTTTGCCCCCGGAAGTTTTATCAATATGGTTTGGAAAAATGCAGCTGTGAATTTCAACCAGGTGGTAAGAGATGGTTACTTCAAAAACTTCACCAATACCATGAAAGAGGATGATAATAATAATCTGTCCTTCAAGATCATTTACTTCCTGGATTATTTGGATATCAAGAAATGGAAAAAGAAGAAATAAAAAAGTATTCAACAAACCAGTCTCATTAGACTGGTTTTTTATTTTATAACCGGACCATAATCTGGCATCCATTCATGCTTCCAGCGGCGGTGGCTCCACAACCACATGTCAGGATATTGCCGGATCACAGTTGAAAGGTAATGGACAAATTTGGCTGTCAGTTCCATTTCTTTTGTATGGGCTGCTGATGTTTCTGCTACAGAGATCACAGCCTCATAGTTACCCCGTTTTACTTTATGTATAAAAGCAAACACCACACTGGTATCATTCTTTATAGCAGCCCTGGCTGGCCCCTTTACAAAAGGGGCAGGACGATTTAAAAAATGAAACCACCACCCGCTGCCCGGATGTCCCGGATTCTGATCAGCAGCCAGCCCTAGTATATATTGCTTGTTACGGTAGGTTAAAAAGTCTTTTTGCATATGCGTGGC
>JAEUVL010000705.1 GCA_016786965.1 Chitinophagaceae bacterium | reverse complement strand
ACCCTGATCTCGGCCTTGGGTAAACTTTGCTTTAATACTTTTTCTACTTCATTGGCGCCACCAAATTCATCTCCTTCTGCTACCACGATGAGGTTCACCAGTTTTTTCCGGCGTTCTTTTTCCAGGAGAGATGCGATGATGTCATCCATATTGGTTTTTCTTTCGGGCACCAATATGTTCTCTGCACCGGTGGCGATGCCGCTGTGCAGGGCGATATAACCGGCATCACGGCCCATTACTTCGATGATGAAGATACGGTCGTGTGCATCCATAGTGTCGCGGATCTTATCGATCGCTTCCACAGCGGTGTTTACGGCGGTATCGAAGCCGATGGTGAAATCGGTGCCATTGATGTCTTTATCGATGGTACCAGCAAGCCCGATACAGGGAATGTCGAACTCCTGGCTGAACTTGCCTGCCCCGCGGAAGGAACCATCTCCGCCGATGATGACAAGGCCATCAATGCCGCGGCGTTTGAGGTTGTCGTAGGCTTTTTTCCTCCCTTCGGGTTCAAAAAACTCTTTGCAGCGGGCCGTTTTTAATATGGTGCCTCCCCGCTGTATGATATTGGCCACTGAGCGGCCTTCCATTTTATAGATATCATCTTCTATCATTCCCTGGTAGCCCCGCATAATGCCGTGAACTTCAAGCCCATGATAAATACCAGTTCGTACAACGGCCCTGATGGCCGCATTCATTCCCGGGGAATCTCCGCCAGATGTGAGAACGCCAATCTTTGTTACTTTCTTTGCCATATAAGTTTCAAAAATAAGTATTTGTTTCGAATGTGTTTTAACAACACACTAACAGTTGTTTGCTTGCAGCACGAATATACAACAAGGGGCTTTGGGTGTTTATCGTGGTGATAATATGATAATACAATTTTATCGGTGTAGGCGAGAGTTGTGTTAGGTAAGCAGAATATAGTTTGTCATGGATCATCATTCAATAAATACCATACTCATGAAGGAATATAATGCGACGGCCTTGCTGTTGTTAATGTATTTATACCTTAAGTATAGTAGGATTGAATTAAGCAGAGAGATGAAGGAGTAATTAAAGAATGGGTATGCTTAGCCGGAGACTAACGTAGTAAACTACCAGCGTTTTACACTTACAATATCAAAGCCTGGTAATGCGGGCTGCTTGTTTGAAGAGATTTTGCCTGCAATGAATCAATAACAGAAGGATAATTACTTCATTTACTTAAACTCCACACGCAGGTATGGAACTGCTGCATTGGGCATTTGTCCGGGATGAATGCTGGTGAGCGATTCAATTGTATATACCTTATCCGTATCTGCGAGGTTGGGCATGGTACGAAATTGGTCCATGTTCACTTTTATACAAGGCATGGTGCCATTACTG
>JAEUVL010000704.1 GCA_016786965.1 Chitinophagaceae bacterium | reverse complement strand
AAATAAACCCCTCGAAGGTGCTACGGAAGAAAAGCAACTGACTGTGGAAGAATACAATGCCAGCATTCCTAAAGACAAGACCGTACTGGTAGATTTTGGCGCCACCTGGTGCCCGCCCTGTGTAAAAATGGCCCCCGTGCTGGACGAATTGGAAAAGGACAAAAATCTCAGCTTTCAACTGGTAAAGATAGACGGGGGGGTACACCTGGAGCTAATGAAGACCATGAACGTTGAAAGCCTGCCTGTATTTATCGTATACAAAAACGGAGTGGAAACCTGGAGAAAACAGGGTGTAGTGAGCAAAGAAGATCTGCTGGCGCAATTAAAATAAAAATCAGCATAATAATTGTTTTGAGCAGGCAGTAAACAGAGAACATTGACTTACACACATATCGCTGCCTGTATTTTGTAATGAAGTTTGTCAGCAATCCTGTTGCAGTTCAATATTTAGCCGGCATAAAAAGAAGTAAACAACTACCAATGTTAAAAACAACAGCCATACTTTCCGTTCTGTTATATTTCTCCCTTATTACTACTGCACAAACACCCGAAGTGCAGGTACTTACCTCCGGTACCAAAACAAGTCTCCGCGGCCTCAGTGTGGTAAATGATAATGTAGTTTGGGTAAGCGGGAGCAGTGGTACTGTTGGCCGCAGCAATAATGGCGGCAAGAACTGGAACTGGTTTACCGTAAAAGGGTTTGAAAAAACAGAGTTCAGAGATATAGAGGCTTTCGATGCCAGCACTGCTGTTATCATGGCCATTGCTGAACCTGCCTATATTTTAAAAACAACCGATGGTGGTGAAACCTGGAAAGTAGTGTACGAGAATAAGACCAAAGGTATGTTTCTCGATGCCATGGATTTTGTTGGGGAAAAATATGGCATGGTGGTAGGCGATCCTGTTAACAATAAGATATTCCTTGCTGAAACATGGGATGGCGGCGAAACCTGGAAAGAATATGATGGTCGGCTGGCAGCCGATTCTGGCGAAGCCTTCTTTGCCGCCAGC
>JAEUVL010000697.1 GCA_016786965.1 Chitinophagaceae bacterium | reverse complement strand
GGAATGTATTCGTGTACATTCCCATCTTCTGACAAGAAGTATACAAGCCGGTATGAAGATGTTTTGAATGGGAGAAGGGTAGTGCTTCGGCGCTGCCCTTTCTTTTTTATAAATGGCGAAACCGGCACCTGGGTCATGGCTGACTTCAACGGTGCACCGTATGAAATTTGCAAAAGAAGGGATACTATCCTAAGTGGATGATTTGAATAATGCCGACGGGACAATTTTTTGCCGCCTGCATGTTTTCAGCATATTCTTCTTCGCTGACCCGAACCGAAAAAACACCCCGTTTATCCGCTCCGCCCACGAGTACACTTTTGCCGTCTTTTCTGGAAATCCTCCAGCGATCCCGGGCCGCTTCCACACAGGCGTTGCATCCTATGCATTTATTTCGATGCTGAATGATCCGGAACATCCGATGGAAGGACTTTGTACAATTTGTCTGAAGGCCGGATCGTCGCCGGTATTTTGATAGAAAAATAATCCCCTTTTTTAACCTGCTGTACGGGCTTTCCACCCAGCCGTAGCTCTTCCACAACTACCTGGACAATTCCGGTGGTGGGCCCCGTAATCATGATGTGATGGCCTACTTCCAGTACATCGGTTTCAAGCAGGAATTCGGCCACCGCCGGCTTGCTGAAATAGTTGATGCCTTTTCCCAGGTAAATTTTCTTCAGCGTTGCCTTTGAACCGTAAACGTCCGACCATTCACCCATTTCTTTTCCGAGGAAATATCCTCCCCAGAATCCACGGTTGAATACGGTGGCCAGTTCATCTTTCCAGGCTCTGGCTTTTTCAGGATGGTACGTGCCATTGGCAATGGCATCGATGGCTTCGCGGTAGCACTTGGTGGTGGTGTACACATAATCCGCAGAACGTCCGCGACCTTCAATCTTCAGAATCCGTACACCTGTATCCAGCAAAGTATCCAGAAAATCGATGGTGCATAAGTCTTTCGACGACATAATATACTCATTATCGATTTCCAGTTCAATCCCTTCTTCCTTATCGGTCACCACATAACTTCTGCGGCAATTCTGAATACAGGCTCCTCGGTTCGCAGAGGCGAAATGTGAATGCAGGCTCAGGTAACATTTTCCCGACACGGCCATGCAGAGCGCCCCATGTGCAAATACCTCAATGCGCAGTTGTTCACCGGAAGGGCCGGTAATCTCATTTCTCTTGATCTGGTCTACGATGGCTTTCACCTGTCCGAGGCTTAATTCACGGGCCAGCACAATGGTATCGGCAAAGTTTGAGAAAAATTCCACGCTTTCCACATTGCTCACGTTGGCCTGGGTAGAGATGTGCAGAGGCAAGCCGATCTTTTTGGTGTAATTAAGTACCGCCTGGTCCGAGGCAATGACGGCATCTATTTTATATTCTTTCGCCGCATTCAGAATACGCTTCATCAGGGCCAGATCGTGATCATAAAGAATGGTATTCAGGGTGAGGTAGGCGCGAACACCCGCCAGGGTGCAGATCTCATGAATTCTGGCCAGGTCATCTATGCCGAAATTGTTGGATGACCTTGCCCGCATATTCAGTTGTTCAATGCCAAAATACACCGCATCGGCCCCGCCCTGAAGGGCCGCCTGCAGTGATTCAAAAGAGCCTGCCGGCGACAATAATTCTACCTGCTTCATAGGTACTGTTTAGCCTGCGAAATTGCATGTTTTTTAATCGATGAATTATGATTTAGATCAGCACCTGCCGAATCGATGAACCAGATCCATACGGAGACACAGGTCTGGTGGAAATGGTGACAGATCACCGGAACATCGCCCGGATGCAATTTTTGAAAGATGGTTGGTAGCAATCGGGAGTGGAGCCTCTGTATGGAAATCTGGAGAGGCATTATTTCCTCAATGAGGTCGCGGGTTAAAGTGCCGGAGTAACTGTATTTTGAATCAGTAGGAGAAGGGGGTGACAGGAGGGAGATCCCGGGTGGAATGGATTTAACGTGGATAGATTTAAAATGCTGATTTAAATATACTTGTGTGCCACAGGTCTTCCGCTTGCAAAGCCAAATACCCATCTGCATCAGGACGTTTTTGATGTACACCAGGGCACCTCTTTCACCTGCACCGTTGGCTACCCTTTCGTGTTGGTGTTACAGGAACGGCCTGTCGGAAGGTCCTTTGCGCTTTTTCCTACTTTTGTCTGTTCTCCCCCTGCTCATCATGCGCCGACTGATTAAATTAAATAGTACTGGAAATTTCACCTGCTCTGTTATTGTACTTTGTTTCGCGATGTTTTTAATGAGTGCCTGTTCAGGAAAGAAGAAGCAGGACGAGAAAACCATTATGACCGCCGATACCAGCGCACTTGGGAAAGAAATTGCAGCACTTTCTTTAAAAATAAGTGAGAATTCTGATGATCCGGCCTTGTTTCACGATCGTGCTAAACTGCATCTTCTCAGGAGCGATGTGGCCAATGCCATGCTGGATATGGAGAAAGTGTTGCAAATGGATACCACGAAGGCGGATTATTTCCTGACCCTTGCGGATGTGCACCTCGCTTCGGGCAAACCTGGAAAATCCAAAGCCGCACTCGATAAATGCCTGAGCATTGACCCGAAGAACAAACTGGCATATGAAAAGCTGGCCGAACTCTATTTCATCGCTCAGCAATATAAAGAGGCTGTAAAAAATCTGGATGAAGTACTGAAGCTCGATATCAACAATCCCAAAGCTTATTTCATGAAAGGCATGTGCTACCGGGATATGGGGGATACGGCCAAAGCCGTGTCCAGTTTCCAGACCAGCATCGAGCAAAAAACAGACTATTATGATGCCTACTTACAACTGGCAATGATTTTTCATGCTAAGAACAATAAGCTAGCCCTGCAATACTACGATGGCGCTCTTCGAATCAATCCGAAAAGCGTGGATGCGTATTATGGGCGCGGATTGTGGTACCAG
>JAEUVL010000693.1 GCA_016786965.1 Chitinophagaceae bacterium | reverse complement strand
AGTTAAGCGATTTTGATTTTGCAGCCAAGAGAGAAGCTGTTTACAAGCAAATAGGTTGATAGGTTTATTGGTTTACTTGTTAGCTCACCACCTGGTAACTTCTCAACCTTTCTGCCTACTTTTATACAAATCATTTCCATGGCAGATAACAAGCGTCGCCTCTTTCTGAAGAGAGCAGGAGTATTCTCGGCTACCGCATTCCTTTCCTCTCTTGCCCAGCCCGCCTGGAGCAGAAACCTGGAAAGTGCCCTGAGGAATGCAGAGGGCATGGCACCTGATGAACTGGCCACGGAAGAAGATTTTTGGTATTATATACAACAGTCGTTCACCGTGTCTCCTTCCCTTATCAACCTGAACAATGGCGGCGTGAGCCCTGCACCCAAGACGGTGCAGGATGCTATGAAAAGATATTATGACCTGAGCAATGAAGCGCCGAGCTTTTATATGTGGCGGGAGCTAGACAGGGGACGGGAACCATTGCGTACGAACCTGGCCAAACTGGCCGGTTGCTCCGCAGAAGAGATAGCGATGAACCGCAATTCATCTGAAGGGCTCGAAACGATCATCTTCGGCCTGCAGTTAAAACCGGGGGATGAAGTGGTGGCTGCCAAACAGGATTATCCCAATATGATCAATGCCTATAAGCAGCGGGAGATGCGGGAAGGGATCAAAATGGTCTGGATCAACCTGGAGCTGCCAAGTGAAGATGAGAATTACCTGGTGCAGCAATATGTAAAAGCCTTTACGGCTAAAACAAAAGTGGTGCATATTACGCATATCATCAATTGGAACGGACAGATACTACCGGTGAGAAAGATCGCTGATGAAGCACATAAAAGAGGGATAGAAGTAGTGGTGGACGGGGCCCATAGTTTTATGCACTTCGATTTTAAGATACCTGACCTTGGTTGCGATTATTTTGCCAGCAGCCTGCATAAATGGTTGTATGCGCCTATCGGCACAGGTATGCTGTATGTGAAGAAAGACAAGATAAAAAACCTCTACCCATTGTTCGCCACCAGCGATAGTCCGCTGAAAGATGATATCCGCAAATTTGAAGCGCTGGGCACCCGGCCTTTCTTTATCGAGCAGGCTATTGGTAAGGCCATCGAGTTTCATGAAATGATAGGCAGCGAACGAAAAGAAAAAAGGCTGCATTACCTGAAGAATTATTGGATGGATAAGGTGAAAGACATTCCGGGTGTAAAATTGAATACGTCCTTTCATCCAAAGTGGGGCTGTGCCATTGGCAATATAGGCATCGAAGGCCGAAAGCCCGGCGACCTCGATTCTTTTTTATTAGAAAAATACAGGGTGCATACGGTTGGTATCAACTGGGAAAATATCGTGGG
>JAEUVL010000629.1 GCA_016786965.1 Chitinophagaceae bacterium | reverse complement strand
ATTGATCAAGGCCCTGGCATGGCCCATGCTCAGTTCGCCATTGCGTACTGCCAATTGAATATCGGGTGGGAGTTTTAATAAGCGGATGAAGTTGGCCACTGTGCTTCTGTCTTTGCCCATTCGTTCGGCCACCTGTTCCTGTGTGTAATCCAGTTCCTCCATCATACGCTTATAACTGAGGGATACCTCCATCGCATTCAGGTCTTCCCGTTGCAGGTTCTCCAATAGGGCCAGTTCCAGCAGTTCCACATCATTGGCCTGCCGCACATAGGCAGGTATATCTTTAATACCTGCCATTTTGGAAGCTCTTAATCTTCTCTCGCCGGAGATGAGGCGGTATTTTCCATTGGCCAGTTTGGAAACGGTAACGGGCTGAATGATATCGTGCAGTTTGATGGATTCGGCCAGTTCCTGCAATGCTTTTTCATCAAAATCACGGCGGGGTTGTTTGGGATTGGCTTCTATATCTGCTAATGGGATGCGGTTGATACCGGTAACATTCTCTACAACGGTATTCTTCAGGGTGCCGGTGGTCGTCTTCAGGTCTGCATCGATATTCTGCAACAGGGAGCGGATACCTTTGCCGAGGAGTTCTTTATTTTGTTTGGGGTTGGTCATCATTTAATTGTTTAAGATTTAAAATTTAAGGTTGGTTGCATCATTATCTTTTAACCTTAAACTTTAAACAGGCAATGCTTACAGCTCGAGAATCCGTTCGTCATTCCTGATCTTCGTCATATCATTCTTCTGAAGTATTTCTTTGGCCAGGTTCAGGTAGTTCATGGACCCTTTACTTTGCGCATCATATAGTATTACGGGCTTGCCGGCACTGGGTGCTTCGGCCAGGCGGGCATTACGGTGGATGATGGTATTGAACACCATGTCCTCAAAGTGACGGCGTACTTCACTTACCACCTGGTTGCAAAGACGCAGCCGTCCATCGTACATGGTCATGAGTATCCCTTCAATGACCAGGGCTGTATTGAGGCGGCTTTGTACGATCTTGATAGTATTGAGCAATTTACCCAGTCC
>JAEUVL010000677.1 GCA_016786965.1 Chitinophagaceae bacterium | reverse complement strand
AGGGAAACTCAAACTTTAAAACTAATCTTGGGGGTATGACTATCTCTCTTGTTGTTGCAGCCGCTACTAACCATGCCATTGGAAAAGATGGACAAATGCCCTGGCATTTGCCTAACGATATGAAGCATTTTAAGAATGTGACATGGGGTATGCCGGTGATAATGGGCCGGAAAACGTTTGACTCACTCGGCAAAGTACTGCCCGGCCGGAAGAATATCGTCATTACCCGCCAGCCCGGCTGGAAAGTAACGGGTACCGTGGCGGTGAAGAGTATTGAGGATGCATTGTTCCTGGCCAGCCAAACAGATGCCAACGAAGTAATGGTGATAGGGGGCGGTGAAATTTACAAAGCAGTGTTTGAAAAAGCCAAACGCATCTATCTTACAAGAGTGGAAGCAGAACCGGAAGCAGACACTTTTTTCCCCGTAATAGATTCCACACAATGGTACCTGGTAAGCCAGAAGAACCACGAAGCCGATGAAAAGAACGACTATAATTATTCTTTCCAGATATGGGAGAGGATCTAAGGGAGAGATTTAATTTGGTACATGCGGTAGAGTGAAAAATGTGGGAAACGTTCAATACTTATATGTACTAAGACCTGTACAGCTCCGTTGCTTACTCTTAACTCTTAACTCTTAACTCTTAACTCTTAACTCTTAACTCCTGACCATCGACAATGTACTCTCCCTGGCAAATAGCTGCAAAATATATCCGCTACTATCTCACCTCCTCCAATGGAAAAGGACACGGTACCCATTCGCCGTTCATCTTTCATTTTATCACCCAAATACTGAATGATAAGAACGAATACCCGGAGTATGACAAAGTGGAGCATTTGCGGCAGCAATTATTAAAAGATAATACCGTGCTGACCATTGAGGATTTTGGTGCCGGGTCCTCCATCAACAAAACCAATCAACGAACGGTGGCTTCTATCGCCAGGAATGCGGCCAAGCCCAAAAAGTTCGGGCAATTACTTTTCCGGATGGTAAGGCATTACCAGCCGAAAACGATACTGGAACTGGG
>JAEUVL010000663.1 GCA_016786965.1 Chitinophagaceae bacterium | reverse complement strand
GAGATTGTGGTTGTAAAATCAGTAATGTAAAGACCATTATCACCTCCCTGCATTAACCGGTTGCCAGGGAGTAAAATTGAACTTCGAATAGCACCATCCATCAGGAAAGACATTTTTACCGGTTTGTAACTGGTGTTTTCTGGTATTCGCAAATCGACATAGTAATTACCATCAAAGTAAGCAGAAAGGTATAGCCGTTTATGGATGCTGTCGTAGGCGGTAGGTGTATAGTATTTTGAACGGGATTCTAAACCTTTATTTTCCAATTGAAAAGGGGTTAATGTCCTTTTTTCGATATCCAGGAGTAAAAGCCTGCTGTCGCTGCTGGTGTACATCAAAGTATAAGGATAGTGCAATGGAAAAGCACCCAGGAACGTGTTGGGCCCGGTATAATTTTTATGCGACAAACTGAAAAGAAGATTAAAAGAGGCATCTGTTACATATAAGGAATCGAAGTCCGTCACACACCAGCGGTTAGTGCTGATCTTTTGAGGTTGGGCAATGATGGCCTTCCCTTTGAAGCGATCTATCTGCCTGAACTGGTGATTATAAATATTTATTCCCCAGATGCCAGTGCCACTCATAAAAAGAATGTTGCCGGGCAGGTTCTCCCCCAATATATGAATGTTATTATTGCTAAACTTTGTGCTGTCATTGGGATCGGCATACCATGTCTTATAATGCAATCCGTCAAACCGGATAAGTCCCTCCCGGCTGCCCATCCATAAAAAGCCACGGCTATCCTGTACTATATTATTTACATTCTCTTCAGGCAGGCCACTGCTCCGGGTATAATTAGTGAATTTAATATCAACGGGCAATTGGGCATTGCTGTTACTGATATAAATAACTAATATAGATGCAAACCACCACCGCATCATTAAAAGTAGTGATTATTCAAAATCATCGTACATCAAATACTTCTTACGTATTTTTTTGAACTCACTTAGTTTAGGTTCCCAGCTTTTCCGGATATCTTGTTCCGTTTTACCTTCCTTTATTTGTTGCCACAGTTCATTATTACCAGCCAGTTTGGTAAAGAAGGATTCTTCCATTTTACCAGATTTAGGCAGGATGAAAAATTTGTCTTTGTCGGGGAACAGGCGGTACGCTTCTATCAACCACTTCAACTGTACTTTGTTATCAACAGCAGCCAGTACCTCGGCCGGTGTGCCGGAAAGATCCCAGCCATAGCAAAGCTGGCCATACAGTTTCGAGTTTTTAGCGCCTTCATTTGGGTTGGGGGTAAACGAAAATAAGTTCCTGGGTAATGATGGGTGACCAAATACCTGGAACGGTTTGCTGGTGCCTCTTCCTTCACTCAGCACTGTGCCTTCAAAAAAGCAAGTGGATGGATACAAATAGATGGATTGTATATTAGGAAGATTGGGAGACGGCCTTACTGGTAATTCGTATTTTGTTTTATGGTCGTAACCTTTGCATTTGATGATCTGGAAATGAAAAGGGGTATCGACAGAATTCTCTGCTGTTCTATAATATGCGTATTTGGCATTGGCCTTCTCGCTCAACCAGTTCTCACCGGCTATCATAAACGCATACTCGGCCATTGTCATACCATAAACCACCGGGATTGGTTGGCGGCCAACAAAAGACCTGTACCTGGTGTCCAGAACCGGTCCATCTACATAATGGCCGTTGGGGTTCGGCCTGTCTAATATCATCAATGGTTTGCTTAATTCAAAGGCTGCTTCCATAAATTCCTCGAGCGAGGAAATGAAAGTGTAAAAACGAACACCGACATCCTGTATATCGAATACAAGCAGATCAACTCCTTTCACATCTTCTGCAGAGGGTCTCCTTTTACTGCCGTATAACGAAACCACGGGAATGCCAGTTTTGCTATCTGTATAGTTGCCAATTTTTTCACCCGCATCGGCCGTACCCCTGAAGCCATGTTCGGGCCCAAAGATTACTTTGATATCAATGCCAAGCTTTAATAAAGTATCCACCAGGTGAGTATTACCCACCATTGATGTTTGGTTGGCAAATATCCCTACGGTATGACCTTTTAACATAGGCAGGTACACATTAATACGGTCGGCGCCAGCCTGTACTTTTGAGTTGCCAGGTTTATCTGAGGCGGGTTGATTTTGTGCGGCACAACTAACAAGGAAAAACAGAGATGACAGTGTGATAAATAACCTCATAGATGATATTTTAGATGCCAATGAAAATACAGAAAATATGTACAGAGACAGGTGCAAATATTTAAACGGTTGCATTCAGCTAATTGCCCTACCTTGCAACCCTGTTTTTCTTAAAAAATCAAACAAAAACAACAACAATGGCACAGGTAAAAAGCGGTGATACAATAAAAGTACACTATCATGGAAAATTAACTTCAGGCGAAACATTTGATTCCTCAGCAGGCCGTGAGCCACTGGAATTTGAAGTAGGCAGCGGTATGGTGATCAAAGGATTTGATGAAGGGGTGACCGGTATGACAGTGGGCGAAAAGAAAACGATAAACATACCTTTTAACGAAGCATACGGTCCCAGAAACCCTGAGATGATCATTGAAATGCCAAAAGACCGTTTTCCAAAAGATATGGAAATAGCGGTGGGAATGCCACTGGGTATGAGTGATCAGAATGGTCAGCAATTCCAGGTAACCATAGTGGAGATCAAAGAAGAAGCGGTAATGCTGGATGCAAATCATCCGCTTGCCGGGCAAGACCTGATTTTCGACCTGGAACTGGTGGAAATAGCCGGCGCAAGTCCGCTGATCATTATGCCATGATTAGTTGAATAGCTGATTGGCAATCTGTTTATATGGTTTAGGGCAAATATCCTAAACCATTTTCTTTTGCTGTATATTCGATGCCCCAAAAGATAAAGTATGTTTAAAGATTATAAGTTCACTGTTTCAGAAAGGTTCTTGCGATATGTACAGATCGATACTCAAAGTGATCCGCAATCGAACACTTACCCCACAACGGAAAAACAAAAAGACCTTGGAAGATTACTGGCTGAAGAGTTGCAGGCGATGGGGATCAGCGATGCACACATGGATGAATGGGGATATGTGTATGCTACCATTCCTTCTACTACGGATAAAAAAGTTCCTGTCATATGTTTTTGTGCTCATATGGATACGGCCCCGGATTGCAGTGGTACCGGGGTGAAACCTATTGTGCATACGAATTACCAGGGCCAGGATATTGTATTGCCTGATGATGCTGCACAGGTACTTAGAATGAGCGAATATCCCTATTTGCAAACACAGATCGGTAATGATATAATTACTGCTTCCGGAACCACTTTGCTTGGTTCTGATGATAAAGCAGGAGTGGCAGAAATAATGGACCTGGCCAATTTCCTGGTGACACATAAAGATGTAAAGCACGGGGAAATAAAAATATTGTTCACCCCGGATGAAGAAGTGGGAAAGGGTACAGCCAAAGTGGATATGAAAAAACTGGCAGCTGATTTTGGCTATACATTAGACAGTGGTGATGCCGGAGCGTTGGAAGATGAGACCTTTAGTGCAGATGGTGTGCAGGTGGTTATTCATGGGGTGATATCTCATCCCGGATATGCGAAAGGCAAGATGATCAATGCAATGAAAATAGCAGGAGAGATATTGGCTGCATTACCAAAGGACAGGCTTTCGCCAGAGTCTACAGATGGTAAAAGAGGGTTTATTCACCCGGTAAGGGTGGAAGGTATTGCAGAAAAATGTACTATCGATTTCATCATCCGTGATTTTGAAACTGCCGGCCTCGCCAAAAAAGAAGACTACCTGCGTACGCAAATAGAAGAAAGAATGCGGACCTACCCAAAGGCATCTTTTGAATTTACCGTTACGGAACAATACCGCAATATGAAAGAAGTGCTGGACCTCCACCCGCAGGTGGTGGAGTATGCCAAAGAAGCGATCACCCGGACCGGGCTTACACCAAAGATGGAGAGTATCCGTGGCGGTACAGATGGGAGCCGGTTGTCCTTTATGGGATTGCCTTGTCCTAATTTATTTGCCGGTGAACAGGGCATTCATTCCAAACTGGAGCATATCAGTGTACAGGATATGGAAAAAGCTGTACAGATGATGGCTCACCTGGTGATGGTATGGGAGGAAAAAACCGTATAGCGCATTACAACTGTCCTGAATTGCAGCCCAATCCTTTCCCGCTTAATCCTTAGAAAAGTGTAATTTGCTTATCTAAAATTTACATTATGGATATTGCATCTTGGCTTTCGCACAACTGGTGGATCATCGCAGCAGTTATTATTTTCTTCGGTTCCCTGTTCACTATCAACCAGGGATATATTGGTGTCATTACTATGTTTGGCAAATACCGGCGGGTGGCGAGACCGGGTTTGAACATGAAGATCCCTATACTTGAATCAGTGGCCCGCAAAGTTTCTATTCAGAACCGTTCGGTAGAGCTGGAATTCCAGGCGGTAACTTCTGACCAGGCCAATGTGTATTTTAAAAGCATGTTGCTGTACTCAGTTCAGAACTCGGAGGAAGAAACAATAAAGAAAGTAGCATTTAAATTCTTTGCAGATAAAGACCTGATGCAGGCATTGATCAGGACGATCGAAGGTAATATCCGTTCATTTGTGGCTACCAAGAAACAGGCAGAAATACTGGCACTACGCAAAGAGATAGTGGAATATGTAAAAGCTGAGATCGATCATACACTGGAAACCTGGGGCTATCACCTTCAGGATCTGCAGATCAATGATATCACTTTTGATAAAGTGATACTTGATTCAATGAGTAAGGTGGTGGCGTCTAACAACCTGAAAGCAGCGGCGGAGAATGAAGGACAGGCCTTGCTGATCACCAAAACAAAATCTGCTGAGGCCGATGGTAATGCGACCAAGATCGCAGCAGAAGCAGAGAAAGAAGCCGCCCGGCTCCGTGGTCAGGGTGTGGCACTTTTCCGCAAGGAAGTGGCGGCAGGTATGTCTGAAGCTGCAGAACAAATGAAACAAGCTAACCTGGATACAAATGTGATCCTGTTCAGTATGTGGACAGAAGCCATTAAAAATTTTGCTGAATATGGAAAAGGGAATGTGATATTCCTCGACGGAAGCTCAGAAGGTATGCAGGCGACTATGAAGCAGATACAGGCACTGATGGTGAGACAGGCCGGTACAGAAGGTACATTATAGGTCGATAGGTTAAAACGTAAGTAAGTTTACTGGCAGTCAGAAGTTGAAATGGTCTTCACCATACGAACTACTACGCTGTGATTCTTTCAGTCAACCTTGTTAAATAACTCTAAAATTGTAATGCCACGTACAACGTGGCATTATTTTTCTCGTTCAAGGAAACGTTATCAAGACTTGTTGAAAACGTACAAAAAGGAATTGAGGGGCAAGGCCTACTTTTACACCTAAAGAACCATACAATTATGATTGACCTTTTACAGATCGCAGACACTTTACAGAAAGCAGCCCAATTCGCTACCGGCGACAGTAATCATGACGGACATTTAAGTTTTTTTGAATTGCTCAAAATGGGCGGATGGATCATGGTCCCGCTGGCCGTAATGTTATTACTGGCGGTGTACATTTTTGCTGAACGGACCATTGCAATACGTAATGCCACGAAGATCGACGATAATTTCATGAACATCATCCGGGATAATATTGTAAGTGGAAATATTTCTGCTGCCCGCAGTTTTGCCAAGAATACTAACAACCCGGTGGCCCGGATCATTGACAAGGGTATCCAGCGGATCGGGAAACCGATTGATGGTATTGAGAAGAGTATGGAAAATGTGGCTACACTGGAAGTATACAAATTAGAAAAGAACCTGGCCCTGTTGTCAGTGATTTCAAAAGCAGCACCCATTTTTGGTTTTATTGGTACACTGGTAGGTATGATGCAGCTATTCTCCAGCATTACGGCCAGTAACCAGTTTGAAGTAAGTACGATCTCAGGCGGTTTGTATACCAAAATAATAACTTCAATCACGGGCCTGGTAATCGGCTTGTTTGCTTACCTGGGTTATAGTTACCTGAATACGCAAATAGACAAGACCTCGAATAAAATGGAAGCCGCCGCTTCCGATTTTCTTGATGTACTCCAGGAACCCACCCGCTAAAACCAGCCCATGAAATTCAGAAAAAAGCATAGACAAGAGTCGGAGGTGTCGACAGATTCGTTAAATGACATCCTGTTCATTCTGCTGATGTTCTTTCTTATCGTTGCCACACTGGGAAACCCGAATGTGGTAAAAGTAGGATTGCCCAAAGGCACGAAGGATACCAAGGCCAAACAAGACATTATGGTGTCTATTGATAAAGACCAGCAGTATTCTATCGGCAACAAAAGAGTGCCTTCTGACCTGTTTGACTCACTCTTATCGCAGGA
>JAEUVL010000647.1 GCA_016786965.1 Chitinophagaceae bacterium | reverse complement strand
ACGAAATAATAGAGTATGAGTATCCCCGGCACTATCACCATCGCCATATTCTTCTTTACCGATGGACGGATAATAATTGACTCCATATACTATGAATGAAACATAATAGACTACAGGTTCAGCCCTGCTAAAACGATTGGTTCTTTTTGTCTGCCGGCCTGGCCGCAGCCTTCATTTCAATATATATTAACCCGGTCATCAACAGTACTTCACTCAAAAAATAGATCCATCCTAAAACAGTAAGACGTTGATAAAAATAAATAACGAGCCCCAACGTACTACTACAATACAGGAAGTTAGCCACTGCAATAGCTTTCAGGTATGGCTGCCAATTGCCCGGCAGAAAATAAAAACAGCAAAACGAGTACACTGCAAAAATGCCGGCCACTGCTGATAATGCGTAAATGATATTTCCCGGTATGCCGAAGCCATCGCTAAAAATAGCAGGAATACCAATTAAAAGAGAACCTGTGAGTAATGCACCAATACAATCAAGCAGGAAAAGGGCTTTTGCATTAGCCATTAATTTATCTAGCAGTAATTGTACACCTGTTGCCATTACATGGTTATTGGTCCATATCAGATTGCGATGATAGAAAAACGAAAGGAGAACACCGGTACAAAGATCAATACAGCATCCTCACTTTTATCGTGCCTTTTACCTCTCTCAGCAGCCCAATGGCCTGTGCAGAGAGTTGTTTGTCCACGTCCAGCACCACATAGCCAATATCTTCATTTGTTTTCAGGTATTGGCCCAGGATATTGATCTTGTATTTGGATAATTGTGTGTTGATCTCCGACAGTACACCCGGTACATTATTATGAATATGCAGAATGCGGTGGCTGCCCTCCTGTGGTGGCAATGCCAGTGCCGGTACTGTATGTGAGCCGAAGGTGATGCCTTTTTCCAGGTAGTTAAAGAGCTTCACACTTACATCCTCCCCGATATTCTGCTGCGCTTCTTCTGTACTGCCGCCGATATGCGGGGTAAGGATCACATTGGGAAGGTCCTGCAGCGGTGTTTGAAAGCGGTCGCCGTTCTTTTCCGGTTCCCAGGGATATACATCTACTGCGGCCCCGGCTATATGCTCTTCCAGGATAGCTTTTCGCAGGGCATCCAGGTCCACCACTTCTCCCCTTGCATAGTTAATGAGTATCGCACCTTTCTTGAAATACTTCAGGTTCGTCTTATTGATCAGGTTTTTGGTCTGGCTGGTTTCGGGCACATGCAGTGTTACCACATCAGCCCGGTGTAATAGTTCTTTGAGTGATTTGGCATCTTCCGCATTGCCCAGTGGCAGTTTGGTTTCCACATCATAAAAGATCACTTTCATGCCCAGTGCTTCGGCCAGCACACTTACCTGGCTGCCAATATTACCATAGCCGATGATGCCCAATGTCTTTCCCCGCAATTCATAACTGCCTTTGGCATCTTTCATCCAGGTGCCTTCGTGGGCAGCCTTATTCTTATCCGGTATGCGGCGGATGAGCATGATGGAGGCGCCGATCACCAGTTCGGCTACCGACCTTGTATTGGAATAGGGAGCATTGAATACCACCACCCCATTCTTAGTGGCGGATTTCAGGTCCACCTGGTTCACGCCAATGCAGAAGCAACCGATGGCCTGCAGTTTTTTGGCGGCATCAAGTATCTTTTTGGTGATCTGTGTTTTAGAACGGATGCCGAGTATATGAACATCCTTTATCTCATTAATGAGCTGCTCTTCGGTAAGGGCTTTGGATATCTTGGCCGTTTGTGCATAGCCGTGGCGCTGAAAATTCTTAACGGCTATATCGCTGATGTTCTCGAGGAATAATATCTTGATCTTTTCTTTGGGATAACTTGTTTTGTCTGCTTTTGCCATGGCGCAAAGATAATGTTGATAGGTTTATTAGTTCAAAAGTTTGCCAGTTCGTTTGTTCGCCGGCTATCCCCATTCACCAGTAAATCTTTGAGCAGGTAAACTAATAAAGCAAGCTATCCACATTTCCACATTCTCCTGTTACCACATAAGCTTTTCCAATACTTTTGTATGAAACTGATCAACCTGTTGAAGACCATTATCACTACCATTATTTGGGCTGTTATCCTCACTGCATGTAATTCTTC
>JAEUVL010000626.1 GCA_016786965.1 Chitinophagaceae bacterium | reverse complement strand
GAAATAAAATAATGACATTGCCGGATGATCTGATCGTTTACCCCGGGCATGGTGCCGGCAGTGCCTGTGGCAAGAATATGAGTAAGGAAACAACGGATACACTCGGGCATCAAAAGAAAGTGAATTATGCACTACGGGCTGATATGACAAAGGAAGAGTTCATCAAAGCCGTGACTGATGGCCTGGTGGAGCCACCGCAATATTTTCCGATGAATGTGATAATGAACCTTACTGGCGCTATTGAAAGTATAGATGATGTTATTGCCAAAGGTAAACGTCCGCTTACAGCCCGGGAATTTCAGGCAGCATGGGAAAGCACAGAAGCGCTGGTATTGGATACCCGTTCAAAAGAAGAGTTTGCTGAAGCACATATTCCCGGTTCTGTTTTTATTGGATTGGATGACAACTTTGCTCCCTGGGTGGGTACATTGATCACCGATCTGAAGCAGCCGATATTATTCCTCGCTGATAAAGGCCGTGAGGAAGAAGTGGTGGTGAGGTTATCAAGGGTTGGATATGATAATGCGATCGGATTCCTGGAGGAAGGAATAGCCGGTTGGAAGGAAGCGGGATTTGCTGTTGATACCCTGAAGCAGATCAGTGCAGAGGATTTTGCAGCTTTATTTGAACTGGACAGCCAGCATATTAACCTGCTGGATGCGAGAAGGAAGAGTGAGTATGATTCAGAACACCTGATAGGTGCCGAGAATTTTCCACTGGATTTTATCAACCAGAATATGGCCCAACTGGACAGGAATAAAAAATACTTTATCCATTGTGCAGGGGGGTATCGTTCAGTAATTATGTCTTCTATCCTAAAAGCGAGGGGATTTGATAAACTGGTGAATATAATGGGTGGTTATAAATCGCTGAGTCAAACAGGGCTGAAGAAGACAAAATATGCAGAGCCTGTCACGATGTTATAGTTTTTGATGAATTGCTACATTACACAAAGGCCGTTTCATATAAGTTAATTGACCGCTTTCAGCCAATGCTGGCGGACTGTTCTTTTGAAACGGCCTTTTTTTGTGATAACTGTCACTCCATACTTGTGTGATAAAGGATAGTTTTGTTGAAAATATTAAGGTATGGCAACGATACAAATGACCACGCAGGATTTTAAAGACAAAGTATTTAATTACGAAACAGAGCAGGACTGGAAGTACCAGGGTACATTACCGGCCATTATTGATTTCTATGCCGACTGGTGCGGCCCATGTAAGATGGTGGCGCCCATACTGGAGGACCTTTCAAAAGAATACGAAGGCCGCATCTATATTTATAAAGTGGATACTGATGCAGAGCAGGAACTTTCTGCTGTGTTCGGCATTCAAAGCATACCCACATTGTTGTTTATTGGTGCTGATGGAGAGCCGATGATGCAACCGGGGGCATTGCCAAAGCATGTGTTGCGACAGGTGATCGAAGA
>JAEUVL010000564.1 GCA_016786965.1 Chitinophagaceae bacterium | reverse complement strand
CATCCCACTACGTATACAGATGATATGCAAGGGCAAAATGCCAATATTGATGATCCTTATATTAATGCCAAGACAGATTACTCTACCATTTTATACCAGGCCAGTGTATTCAATCAGCAATGCAGAGTGTTTGCCCCCAGGTACCGACAAGCACATATCAAAACCTTTTTTCTGACGGACCAGGAAAAAGCAAAAGCTGCTTTTGAACTCGCTTATGCTGATATCAAGACTGCATTTGAATACTATCTGCAACACTGGAACAAAGGACGTCCTATCATCATCGCTGCCCATAGCCAGGGCAGTTTGCTCGGAGAACAATTACTAAAAGAGTTTTTTGAAGGAACATCTTTACAAAACAAATTGGTAGTGGCATATATTATTGGGTGGTCGATGCCAAAAGAATACTTCGTAAAACTAACCATGTGTAAAGACTCTTTACAAACTGGTTGTCTTTGCAGCTGGCGTACTTTCCGAAGAAACTACGTGCCCGCCTGGTTACAAACAGAAAATGGAAATTCATATGCAACAAATCCTTTGTCATGGACGACAGGAGAAGAGTTTGTTTCCCGGAAAAATAATAAAGGAAGTATTCTGAAGAATTTCAACAAGATATACAAGCAAACCACCGATGCCCAGATCAGCAATGGATTGCTGTACACCCGCAAACCTAAATTTCCCTGGAGCTTTTTATATTTCACTAAAAACTATCATGTGGGTGATATAAATCTTTATTATCTGAACCTGCGGGAAAATATAAGCCAGCGAATCGCTATGTATTGGAAGCAATGACTTACGGATGTGCATTTAGCTGCCGCACTTCCAGGCACTTGTACACTGGAAATGGTGCCGACAGGCGGGCTGGTTGTTTGCCGTTTTCTAATGCTGGCAGGTTCTTTCCCACCAGTAATACCTTTTTATTATTTACCAGTGCTTCTTCCAGGTTGGTGATGCTGAACCTGTTTAAAGTATTAAAATAAGAGTGAGTAATAAGCCTATCCTTATATAACAGGTTAGCCGCCGGGTAATCTTTTGGCGTATTCCAGATATAAAAATAATTCAGCGGGAAAGCATCATCTGTTGCTATAAATAAATGATCCGCTTGCAGGTTCAGTTCTTTCGTGGCACAGAGAAACCGTTGGTACCTTTCTTGGTTTTCTGAGTTTTCTTTTATCAGCCGTATTGCCATCCAACAAGACAATGCCAGCAGCATAATACCTGTTGGTATTATGGACTTTAACCGCCCATAGATGGGGCTTTCCTTCTTCAATTGCATGGCCAATGCCAGCCATAAAAATAACAACAGCCCCAGATGGATAGGCGTGGTTATTTTTTGAAAAATGAAAAGATAACAGTGCACTGCCAAAAAAGCGAGGAATGAAAGAAGCCAGTTGCGTACAGGTAAAAAATTCCGTTGCGTCAGCAACAAAAGTATCACAACAGCAAACAGGAGTATGTACACCCGCATTTCAATAAAGAACCAATAAAGGCCCTGCTGGTCGTCTTTGTTTGTAAGGCGCCTGTTGCGGGTTATCTTTTCACCAATCTCTTTTATCCGTTCAGTATTAAACTTTACAGAGTCGTATAAAAAACCTCCGAAGAATAATTGCTGTTCTGTACTGTCTTTAAATGACCCGGGTGGTGGAATACTAACCAGCTGTTTGTTATATGCATAGAATAATGCCTGACGAAATTTTTCCTGTTGCTTCCAGCCGGGAATATTACTGGCATAATAATGCTCATGTATTTTATTCGCTCCAAAAAGCAATACCACCACTATTACCAGTGATGCCGCGAAACTCAACCACTGCTGCCGAGGTATAATAGTAACGGCAATAGAAGCGAACAGCACTATCACCATCCAGGCAATTTGCAACCTGAGCATTCCGCATAGTAGCAAAAGCAGTAGTGCCGCAACAGCATCTCTACTCATAGCTTTACGTTGTTGAAACTGATGGACCAATAAACACATTGACCCAGCGCCAGCCACCAGGGCTGCCCCGGTAAAGGTTAAGGATAACAACAATCTTGTTTCAATAAAAAAGAAAGCAATGATGAAAAGCAGGATTGCTATAGGAGTTTTTTGCCGTTTTAATAAAGTATATAAAATACATGTACACCCAGCAATGTGAAAAAGCAAGAGCAGAATATTGTACCAGTTAACGCCCGGAAACGTATCGAACAGCGACTTCACGATCCAACCCAACCAGGGATGCCAAATATGGTTATAATGCAACAGATTACTTGGCCCCTCACCATATCCCCCACCCAGTGTGTACATAAGGAAAGTATCATCACCAGAATTGAGCAGGGGTGTTGCTATTAAATTAAACAACAGGAAAAGATATAGTACGATGCTGAACGAGACCGCCCATCCATATTGTTGCACTATTTTTTCCAGCCTCTGGTACATGGTGGTTTTAGGGTTTGAATTGGTACAATTTATATCCGTGTATCGTTTCTGCCAATTGGTATTTATCCAGTCGATTATTAAAAAAAAGTTTCGAAGTGTCCTTTGCTTTCATCAGCATCCAGTTAAAGCGGCCTTGTTGCATCCCTTTTTCAAAGTCAGTATAATTATATTTCCCCATTGGGTAGGTAGATAAAGCCACTATTTCCATTTGCGGCATCACCGCATGGCGGAATAAGAAATTTGCCTGGTAGCTGTCGGGTGTGTAAATATTGGTAAATACCACA
>JAEUVL010000562.1 GCA_016786965.1 Chitinophagaceae bacterium | reverse complement strand
TACCAGGGAAAGAAAGATCAACAGTTTTTTCATGGAATCAAGATTGCGTTTACTAATAACGAAGCTATTGGAAATTTATTCCGCAATGAAGAGGAAAATGTTAAAGGATTGGTTGCCTTTACGGGGGTAGGGAATTGCTTCGAAACAGATTAAGGAACCAAACAATTTCTACTCTTGTCTTAATGCCCTGGTGGTAAAAGAAATTCTTTAAGGCACATTGATATACTTATGCATCTGTATGGACATTTCCCACTGCGGGTTGTTTTTGATATACTCGGTGATGAGAGGTGTTGCCAGTTCCCGCTTATCCCATTCGGGTTGCAGGTATAACTTACAGGAAGGAGAAACAAGTGCAGCATATTTTTCTGCCCATTCAAAATCAGATTTATTATAAACAACCACCTTCAGTTCATGCGCCAGTTTACAAACAGGTTCCAGGGGTGCTTTGAATTTCTTAGGGGATAAACAAATCCAGTCCCACGAGCCACTCACCGGGTGTGCACCGGACGTTTCTATATTTAATTGCAAGCCCGCCTCCCTGAATGTTCTTGTCAGTGCATCCAGGTTATGCATCAGCGGTTCACCGCCGGTGATGACCACCATTGTAGCTGGTGTTTTTTTTACTTCGGCAACTAACTGCTCTACAGAATATTTCGGGTGTTTATCTGCTTCCCAGCTATCCTTTACATCACACCACACACAGCCCACGTCACAACCGCCAAGACGGATGAAATAGGCTGCTTTTCCCTGATGAAAGCCTTCGCCCTGTAGGGTATAGAAGTGTTCCATTACAGGCAATAATACAGTCGGGGATAAAGAGATATCGTTCATACTCATTACCGGGTAATAAGGATCAGTTTTTTTGCAGGCAGGAATGATAAGTATTCTGCATCAACGCAGCGATCGTCATGGGCCCTACACCACCGGGCACAGGAGTTATCCAGGCACATTTGGGCGACACTTCATCGTATGCCACATCACCTTTTAATTTGAAGCCACTTTTCTTCGTGGTATCTTCTGCCCGTGTAATGCCCACATCAATTACTACGGCGCCTTCTTTTACCATGTCGGCGGTGATGAATTCAGGTTTGCCCAATGCCGCCACAATGATATCAGCCTGCAGGCAAAATTCTTTGATATTCTTCGTATGTGAATGACAAATAGTAACGGTACAGTTGCCGGGATTGCCATTACTACTGAGTAACACACTCATGGGGCGCCCCACAATATTGCTGCGGCCCACCACCACTGCATGTTTACCTTTGGTCTCAATTTTATAATGTTTCAGCAATAACATAATGCCATACGGGGTGGCAGGTACAAAAGTGGGCAGGCCCTGCAACAGTTTGCCTACATTCACCGGGTGAAAACCATCTACATCTTTGTCCGGATCGATGGCATTGATCACTTCTTCGTCAGAGATATGTTTGGGTAATGGAAGTTGAACAAGTATGCCGTCAATGTCCGGGTCGCTGTTCAGTTCATTGATCTGGTCCAGCAGTTTACCCTCACTAATGGTTTCTTCAAAACGGATCAGGGTGGATTTAAATCCTACTTCTTCACAAGCCTTTACTTTAGCAGCTACATAGGTCTCACTGGCCCCGTTTGCTCCTACCAATATGGCAGCCAAATGAGGTATTTTTTTGCCCTCTGCTACTAATTGGGCCACATCCAGCCGTAGTTCGTCTTTAATAGCCTGTGCGGCTTTCTTTCCATCTAAAATTTGCATGCCGCAAAAGTAAGGTTTTGACAGCGACAGGTATGCACTGTTTAGGACTATACGATCCAGTCCTTCAAGGATAGTGAGAGCATGGTGCAAGCATGGTGAAAGCATGGTACAAGCATAGAGACTTCATGCGAGTCCATATACAAGAAAAAAAACGACAAAAACAGGCATAAACAGGACACTGCCTTTGCATCCGATCGTATTTTGCCCGGTAAGTCCCATAGATCTTTGTATTAATAGAAAAGATACCGCCAGGGACGATCAAAAGGGCGAGGTAAGAAAAGAGGCGACGCAGTGGGGAAGGAGTGTTTTTCGAGTGGGTATTTTTTTCGGCAGGGGATTAAATACTATTTATTTCTACTATTTATTTGGCTATAAAACAGCATACTTGTAACTTTCTGGCCAAATCCGGCACTTGAAAACGACTCTAATATTCTTAATGGGCATCAGCCTGTTATTTCCGGTGACCGCCACCGGTCAAACGATGCAGCAACCTCTTTCCTCTGCCAGTACTGGCGTTGGAACTTATAGCTTGCGGCATACCGATATTTTTTCAGCAGTAACCAATAAAGCAGCACTGGCGCAATTAAAGAGCACCGCAGCCGGGGTTTATGGCGAAAGGCGTTTCTTACTAAATGAGTTGAGTAATTATATAGCCGTGATAGGTGTCCCCACCCGGTCGGGCAACTTTGGGCTGGAGGCCCATTATGCCGGAAGTACTGATTACAATGAAAAAATGATTGGTTTGGCCTATGCCAGGAAACTGGGCAATAAAGCAGATATCGGCGCACAGTTTAACTATACGGGGTTCCGCCTTTCCGGCGGATACGGAAGCGCCTCAGCCATTAGTTTTGAAATAGGAAGTGTATTGCATTTAACAGAACGGCTGCATGCAGGACTACAGGTAAGTAACCCGTTGGGAGGGAAATGGGGCAGTACTAAAGAAGAAAAACTTTCATCCGTGTATACACTTGGGTTTGGATATGATGCGTCTGACAAATTTGTTTGCACAGCTATAATAGAAAAACAAGAAAACCAACCGGTAAATGTGCAGGCGGGCCTGCAATACCGGTTCATTCCCCAGGTGTTGGTAAAAGCCGGAATGTCAACTGCTGCTTCATCAGGCTGGTTTGGTATCGGGCTTCTGATAAAAAAGATCCGGGTGGAGCTGATCAGCAATTTTCATCCGCAATTAGGCGTCACGCCGGGATTGTTATTGCTTTTCAATTTTAAAAATCCCAATCCCTGAAAAGAAGAATCAATTGTTATGCTAAAAAAAGTTGGCGTTATAGTATTCACCCTTGTTCAGTCATTCATCGTCGTAGGCCAGGAAATTCCCCTGCATACAGAGCAGCAATTGGAAAACCAAACTGATGCCACACAGGAAGAAACAGAGGATGATACCTATTGGCAGGAACTGGAGCAATTCAAAAAGAACCCTGTAAATATCAATACAGCAGAAGAAGACGAATTGAAACAACTGCGGCTGCTCTCTGATCTGCAAATACATACACTCATCACTTACCGGCATTTGCTTGGCAAACTTATCAACTTGTATGAGTTACAATCCATACCCGGTTGGGATATTGGCACCATCAAAAAAATATTGCCTTTTGTATCAGTTAGTATTCCGGTATCGGTAACAGATATTAAGAATAGGTTCAGCGGTGGTGAGCATACTTTGTTACTTCGGGTATCGCAGGTACTTGAAAAAGCAAAAGGATTTGACAACAGCAACGGAACGGCCGCTTATAAAGGAAGCCCGCAACGAATATTCTTTCGGTACCGCTATACCTACAAAAACCTTTTGCAATTTGGTGTGCTTGGTGATAAAGATGCTGGTGAACAGTTTTTTTCTGGTGCTCAGAAAAAGGGATTTGATTTTTATTCAGCCCATTTATTTGCCCGTAAACTGGGGCTGGTAGAAGCTCTAGCACTGGGAGATTTTACTGTGAATATGGGACAGGGCCTTGTACAGTGGCAGGGACTTGCGTTTAAGAAAAGCGCTGCTGTGCTGGGAGTGAAGCGTCAATCGGCAGTGCTCCGTCCATATAGTTCCGCAGGTGAATTTTATTTTCACCGGGGTGCCGGTATTACCTTGAGAAAAAAGCAACTTGAAGCCACTGCTTTTATTTCATTCCGCCAACTGAACGCAAACGTTACAACAGGAGAATTGAGTAATGAAGATGTAGTGTCCTCTTTTCTTACATCAGGGCTTAACAGAACAGATAATGAACTGTCTGATAAGAATAGGCTGGCACAAATAACGTTTGGAGGGAATATTATTTACCGTGGTGCAGGATGGCATGCCGGGGTAAACAGTGTGGCCTATCAGTTTTCTTTGCCGGTCCAAAAAAGAGATGAGCCATATAATCTGTATGCACTCAGTGGCAGACAGTGGTACAATACCAGTATTGATTACAGTTATACTTATAAGAACATTCATTTTTTTGGAGAAGCAGCCGTGGATAAAAATACTGCCACTGCACTTATCAATGGAATGCTGCTGAGTGTGGATACAAGGGTGGATGTAACATTATTACATCGAAAGATCAGCAAAGCTTACCAGGCAATAAACGGTAATGCTTTTACAGAAAATACTAATCCCGCAAATGAAACAGGCTTATATGCAGGGATATGTATTCGTCCCTCCGCAGGGTGGCGGATAGATGCTTATGGAGACATTTACACTTTTCCATGGCTGAAGTATCTGGTAGATGGTCCAAGCAGGGGCAGTGACTTTTTAGCGCAGCTTACATATACCCCTAACCGGCAGGTGGAAGTGTACAGCCGGTTCAGAACAGAGTCGAAACAGGGCAACCAAGGTGTGCTGGAGGCAGAAGGAAGGGGCATGGGGTCGGCTACCAATTATCTTGCCTTTTTGCCTAAAAAAAGTTGGCGTACCCAGGTGGGATATAAGGTGAACAGTGTTATTACTATCAGGAACAGGGTGGAAATGCTTTGGTACGATAAAAAAGGGCCGGAGCAGGAAAATGGGTTTCTCATATTTTTTGATTTATTATATAAGCCAATGCTGAAACCTCTTTCCGGGGTGCTGCGGCTCCAGTATTTTGAAACCGGAGGCTATAATTCAAGGCTATATGCTTACGAGAACGATGTATTATATAGTTATTCTATACCTGCTTTTTTTGACCAGGGATACCGTTACTACCTGATAATCAATGCGGAAGCTGGTAAAAAGCTGTCTTTTTGGCTTCGCTGGGGGCAGACAATTCTTCAAAACCGTCCAACATCCGGCTCAGGAATGGATGAAATACCCGGAAATAAGCGGACAGAACTAAAATTGCAGGTGAGATGGGTATTATAAAAGGAGGCTATATAACTCAATTATTTTTAAGGGCTTTTAACTAATTGTTAAAAAAATTTTTACCTTGCGGCAGCATTATTTAAAGTGTTCGTGTCTTTACGAACGCCCCCTACCCTTGAAAATTGACGGATTTCACTGATAATCAATGCTTTTAAATTTAAAAATTAGATGTAAACATGAGAAAATTTACTTCACTGCTTACTGTGCTTATGCTATTTTCAGCATTGGCATTTGGTCAGAACCGGACAATAACCGGTACCGTGACCGATGAAAAGGGCGATGTACTGCCCGGCGCATCAGTTAGAATTAAAGGAACCCGTACAGGTGTGGCTGCTGACAA
>JAEUVL010000542.1 GCA_016786965.1 Chitinophagaceae bacterium | reverse complement strand
GGGTGTTCGATATACGAACTGGCAGGTTGATAGACCTGAAGATCAACTTCCCGGAAATACTGGAGTCGATCATGGAAATCTATAAGTTGGGATAACACTCAATGAAGTCCTGTAAATAGCGGCTACATTTGTAGCCAATTTTATCTTCATGCATAAAAAAATACTCCTGTTAGGCAGCGGCGAATTGGGTAAAGAGTTGGTGATCGCTTTAAAAAGACTGGGACAAACTGTTATCGCCGTTGACAGCTACCTCGGTGCACCAGCCATGCAGGTAGCTGATAGTTTTGAAGTGATCGATATGCTGAATGGCGAACAACTGGATGCTATAGTTTCCAAATATCAGCCTGACCTGGTAGTACCAGAGATAGAGGCCATCCGTACGGAACGGTTTTACGATTACGAAATGCAACACATACAGGTGGTGCCAAGTGCCAAAGCTGCCAATTTCACCATGAACAGGAAACTGATCCGTGACCTGGCGAGTAAGGAACTGGGATTGAAAACAGCCCGCTATTTTTATGCCACTACTTTTACAGAATTTACCACAGCGGTAAAGGAGATCGGCTTTCCCTGTGTGGTAAAACCACTGATGTCGTCATCCGGAAAAGGACAAAGTGTTTTAAAAAAGGAAGAAGACCAGCAAACTGTATGGGAATATGCTATCAATAATTCAAGAGGCGATATAAAGGAAGTGATCATTGAAGAATTCATTTCTTTTCATACAGAAATAACACTGCTTACCGTAACACAGAAAAACGGGAATACGCTTTTCTGTCCGCCCATTGGCCATCGGCAGGAAAGAGGCGATTACCAGGAAAGCTGGCAACCCGTAGCCATCAGTGAGAAAGATTATACAGATGCCTGTAGTATGGCAGAGAAAGTCACAACTGCATTAACTGGAGCGGGCCTTTGGGGTGTTGAATTTTTCCTAACAGATAACGGGGTTTACTTTTCTGAACTAAGTCCGAGGCCGCATGATACCGGGATGGTGACATTAGCCGGTACACAAAACCTTTCGGAGTTTGAATTACACGCCAGGGCTATCCTTGGACTACCAATACCGGAGATAAAATTAGAAAGGGCCGGTGCCAGTGCCGTGGTGCTTGCAAACAGATCAGCGGAACAATTTACTATCAACGGAGTGGAAAAAGCATTAGCGCAAAGCAATACAGATGTTCGCATTTTTGGAAAACCAACCACCCGGCCTTACCGACGGATGGCTGTGGCATTAGTTTACGATGAGCAAAACACGGATGTAAATGAGTTGAGGAAAAAAGCAAAACTGGCGGCTGATTGTATCTCAATTCAATAAAAATATAACTGGCTGGAGGCTTATAAAAAGCCTTAGCATCTTTCCGGGAACTAAAAAACTTTTATGGAAAAAGTAAACCTTGCTGAAAAGCTATCACTGTTTACAGACTATTTTAATCCACGTATAGCGGGAGAACTAAACGGACAACAGGTAAAGTTGGTAAAGTTCAAAGGAGAGTTTGTCTGGCATCATCATGATCTGGAAGACGAGTTGTTTTATGTGGTAAAAGGCAGTTTTGACATGCATTTGAGAGACAGGATCATCACAGTAAATGCAGGTGAATTCCTAATTATGCCCCGTGGAGTTGAGCATAAGCCCGTAGCTGCGGAAGAAGTGGAGATCATGCTGTTTGAACCGGCAACGACAGTGAATACGGGCAACATGACAGATAACGATCTAACAGTAAAGGAATTAAAAAGAATCTAACCGACACATGACATTGACCAGCCTAATAAGCTGTAAACTACTTCATCTTACCCCTCACACATCTTTTTTAAATTCTGTAGTCCTTTTTCAAATTGCTGGTTCAGGCTTTTGTTCAGCATTGGTCCTATCAAACGGGCGATAGGCCAGGCCAGGTCGCCACTGTTTTGCCAGGTCACCTTAGTTTCACCATCACCCCAGGGCTCAAAAAGCCAGTTGTCATTTGCTTTGGCTTTCCAGGGTTTTAAAAACTGGAGGTCAAAATGAATATGCTTATCATCAAGACTTTTAAGGGTAAGACTGCCCATACCTACTTTTTTACCGCTCCATGCATAACTATGTCCGGGCACACCCGGGTTGCCGGTTACAGTACTGGTGGCAGTAGGATCAGTCTGTTGCCAGGGGTTCCACTGACTATAATAGTTCAAATCAGAGATCTTGCCCATGACAGACGCTGCGGGCTGACCGATAACAATAGTTTTTTCTACGTTATATGATTTGGGCATCAGGAATGCTGCCAAAAGAATGATAACGATAAGCCCGAGTAAAATATAGAGGACGATCATACAATGAAATTTTGGAATGGTAAGTTAGCTAATTTATCAGCCTAAAAAAAAACCACTTATCATTTTAGTGTAAAGTGCGGTAAAACCTTCCGGGCCGCAGATAGATGATGCCTCTTTGTGTATAGAACCTCGTGGGCAACTGGGTAAAGTTGCCCACCCCGTCGTATCCCTGCACTTCAAAATGTAAATGTGGGAAAGCGGAATAACCTGTATTACCACTAAGACCAATAGGCTGTCCTGTTTTAACGGTATCGCCAACATTTACAAGCACACCATCCTTTTTAAAATGCCAGTAGTTGGCCACAGAGCCGTCATCATGCTGAATGAATATGTAATTACCATCGGATAAATTTTCTGGTTTCAACCCGCCAACATCAGAGTCTTTGCGTATGGCGGTTACCACCCCACCCCTGGCGGCACAAACAGTGGTGCCGTTCTTTACTTTGAAATCAAGGGCCCTCTCCCCTTTGTGGCTGAACATGCTCTCGTAACCCTGGATAAGAAATACTTTTTTCTTGTGCTCAAATGGAAGAGTGTAAACATAGCTGCTGTCATGCTTATTCTTTCCGTTCTTCAGGTCGTTGATGGAATAGGATCCCTGTGCAAAACCGATGCAGGGAAACAGCAATAAGAGGATCAATAATTTTCTCATATGCTTTCGTATTAATTAATAGGCTGGCGAGGCGACGCTGTTTTTTACCATAATAATTTCCGCCGCTATGCTCACGGCTATTTCTTCCGGCGTCTGGCTGTTGATAGCAAGACCAACTGGCGTATGTATCCGTTGCAGCCACTCTTCGGGGACTCCTTCTTTTCGGTACTTGTCAAATAATGTTTCCATTTTCTTCTGACTGCCCAGCACACCCAGGTATTTAAACTTTTTATCCAGGAGTGCTTTAATGGCAAGATCATCGGTGCGGTATCCAACCGTCATGATCACCACATACTTATCGGGACCGGCAGGAATTAGTTCACCAAGCGTTGTATAATCAGTTACGATATGTTTTTCATGGGCCCATTCATTCTTTTGCAGGGTATTCAATCCATCCCTGTCGTCAAACACGGAAACAAAAAAATCAATTGACTGCAGCAAGCGGGAAAGGGCCAATGAGCAATGACCACCGCCAATAATGAAAGCTTTATTTTTATAACCGGTCTTTTCTTTATATTCCCATTGCTCTGCCGATTCGAACTGAAAATCAAAATTCTTTATTGGTAATGAAGTATCAAAAGCAATGCCCTGTGGCGAAAGGCAAAGCGTTCCATTGTTGTTTTCTGTAAGTGAATGAACCAACTGGCTTATTACACCCGCTTCTTCTTTCTTTACCGGATAGATCCATATCGTTTGTTCACCAGAGCAGATCATACCACTTTGATCGGCAGGCGCCGCTTTATCATGCATCTGCTTCCTGACAACTGGCTCCCGGTTTTCCCCTTTTAATCGCTCTTTCGCCATTTCCACAAACTTATGCTCCATGATGCCGCCGCCAATTGAACCCTCCATTTCTCCTGCTGCGTTTACGGCCATACAAAATCCCTGTCTTCCGGGGCTGCTGCCTTTACTTTCCAGTACATAGAGCAGCATAACGGGAATGTCGTTCTTCAGGCTACCGGCGATCAGCGTCCAGATCTTATAGTTTTTCATGAACTATAAATTTATTTATAAAAATTGTATTAACAGGAATCGTTTGCAGCCGGTAAGACAGTACGGCCGCATTCTTTATCGTTTATCTTTGATAGCACACAGATTAAAAGAGATCCAACCAAACCTGCTCAATCCCATATTATCAGAAAGCAACTATTTCATACATCCGAAAATGAGGCATTGCCGAAGAAGGGTTCACTCTCCAGGATGAGGCTGTCCGTATCAGCCTT
The DNA here is from genome assembly GCA_016786965.1 of Chitinophagaceae bacterium. Classification (GTDB taxonomy): domain Bacteria; phylum Bacteroidota; class Bacteroidia; order Chitinophagales; family Chitinophagaceae; genus JJ008. The sequence goes on along the minus strand of JAEUVL010000542.1, from coordinate 2,118 downwards.
TTATTTTTGTATGGGTTTTTGTTTCGCTTCCTGGGCCAGCCGCATACCGGATATAAAGGCCAGACTTCAGCTAAGCGAAGCAGAATTAGGAAGTATCTTATTGGCATTACCGGTAGGACAGTTGCTGATGATGCCCATCTCCGGCAGGCTGGTAACAAAGTACAGCAGCCGGACGATCTTATCTTTTTCTATTTTATTATATGCTGTTGAGTTGACGAACATTGGCTGGGCCTCGCAACCCTGGCAACTGGCACTGGCATTATTTGTTTTTGGAGTGGTGGGCAATATGTCAAATATATCGGTGAATACCCAGGGTGTATTGGCAGAGAAACTTTATGAACGTCCTATCATGACCTCTTTTCATGGCGTATGGAGCCTGGCGGGATTTACGGGGGCAATGACCGGGCTGCTCATGATGAACCTCAGGCTTTCGCCACACATACATTTCATCATTATAGCGGCCATTGTATTTGTGATCACCTTTTTTATGCGGCCATACCTGGTGGCAGGCACTACACAACCTGCGGAGAAGAAGAAATTTTTTTCAAAACCGGAAGGAGTACTGGTGCAACTGGGCATTATAGCTTTCTGTACCCTGGCAGCAGAGGGAACCATGTTCGACTGGAGCGGGGTTTATTTTAAAGAGGTTGTACAGGCGCCTGGCTCATTAGTTATTCTGGGTTATGCCTCTTTTATGATCATGATGACGGCTGGTCGCTTTACCGGCGACCGCATCATTGCACGGATAGGAAGAAGAAAGCTATTACAACTTAGCGGCCTGTTTGTATTTACGGGGTTGATCATCGCAGTGTTATTTCCGCATATCATTACAGCCACAATTGGTTTTGTCATAGTAGGCTTTGGTACTTCATCGGTCATACCGGCTATATACAGTACAGCGGCGAAATCTGCTAAAGTAGCGCCGGGCATGGCACTGGCGGGTGTATCCAGTATTGGCTTCCTCGGTTTTCTGCTTGGTCCGCCTCTTATTGGTTACATCGCACAGTTGGCCAACCTGCGTTATTCATTTGCCGTAGTGGCTTTGTTAGGGATTTGTGTTACGATCATGGTAACAAAGCTGAAGGTGATGGATTAAAAGAACTGCCAGTGCGATATTACAGGCATTCAGGGATTGGGTTTATACAGGCTCATTAACACCTTCTCTGGTGTCAGTGGTGCTTCAAAAGGAATAGCAGCGGCCGGGTTAAAAGCTATTATGGCATTGCGCAGTGCAAAGTAAGCGCCGATACCGTACATCAGCGGAGGTTCACCCACGGCTTTACTTCTGAAAATAGCAGGATTGTCTTTACTTGTTTCCAGTGCATGAATGGTTATTTCCTTTGGTGCAGAATAAATATCCGGTACCTTATATGTGCTTAGCGCATTGCTGCGCAACTTCCCTTCTTTATCATATACGACCTCTTCCATCGTCATCCAGCCAATGCCCTGCACGATACCACCTTCGCACTGTCCCTTATCAATGATCGTATTCATACTGCGGCCAAAATCATGCACCACTTTCACGGCATCAAATTCATATATACCACGAAGGCAATCAACAGTTACAGTGGTGATGGCTGTTCCATATACATGGTAAGCAAAAGGATGCCCTTTTTCTTTGGTAGCGTCGTAATGAATACCAGCAGGTGTATAATGGGCGAGTTCCGATAAACTTATGCGCTTTACATAGGTGGCCATTACCAGCCGCTTCCAATCCCAATCTGTTTTAATGCCGCTGGCAAAAACCCAGTCATCTTTTATCTCAATACTATCCGCCGCCACCTGCAGTTCAACAGCAGCGACAGACTTTAATCTTTCCACAATGGCCTGGCAGGCGATCTCTGTGGCCCGTCCATTAAGATCGGCAGCAGCACTGGCCGCCGTGGGTGATGTATTGGCAATACGGTATGTATTGGTTGTATTTACTTTTATATGCGCCGGATCAATGGAAAAAACATTGGCTGCCACCTGCAGCACTTTTGTATTCACCCCCTGCCCCATTTCTACCGCACCGGTGCTGATGCCCACACTGCCATCTGTATATACATGCACCAGGGATCTTGCCTGGTTCATTAATGTTTTAGTAAAGGAGATACCAAAACAGATTGGCATCAATGC
>JAEUVL010000613.1 GCA_016786965.1 Chitinophagaceae bacterium | reverse complement strand
AATTATTAAACTGGGCTTTGCCTGGGATGCTAAATGGACGGTGTACTTAAATGAGAAGAATCAACCCAAGCACAGAACGATTGGTACCACTGCGCTGATCAAAGTACCGGGTGACAAATTTTATACTGCCTGGCGTTTACTGTTTAATGAGGATTATGTGGGGGGTGGCAAATTTTCGGGTGGTAGTATTCAGTGGTTAAAATGGAGATGGCAGGGAAATAAATAAGGACAGGACAATCAGAAAATATTAAAAGATGAAACGGACATTTTTACTTGCGGCAGTTTTGTTTTTATTACTGCCAGTATTTGGCCAGGTTGGTAAAGTAGGCATCAATACCACTGCGCCGGCAGCCATGCTGCATGTAAAGGACAGCAGTGTGTTGTTTACGGGTATGGCTTCCCTTCCGGCTACTCCGGGTAATACACCAGTTAGTGGAAGCGGAATCCGGATGATGTGGTATCCAGACAAGGCAGCATTAAGAGCGGGCAGGGTGACAGATTTAAGCTGGGATAAAGATAGTATCGGAAATTATTCTATTGGCCTTGGGTATAATGTAAAAGCAAAAGGTAATTATTCAACTGCTTTGGGAAATACAAGCTATGCCCTCGGGCAAACTGCTACGGCATTTGGATTTGGCACCATTGCCGGTGGCGATTTTTCAACGGCATTTGGTTATGGTGCAGAGGCGACCGGCAACCGGTCAATTGCCATGGGATACCTGGCATTTGCAAGAGGAGAATATTCCCTGGCGTTTGGTAAGAATGTAATTGCTATGGCTGACAATGCCGTTGCTATCGGAGATGGGGCCGTGGCAGAAGGCAATAATTCCATAGCACTGGGTCAAAACAGCGTTGGTGCTGGCAATTCCTCCATTTCATTGGGCTCCAATGCAGAAGCCAACGGTGATTTATCTGCCTCTCTCGGATATAGCAATAAAGCCAATAGTAGTTTTTCAACAGCATTCGGAGTTAATTCAATTGCCAACGGCGAAGCATCCATTACACTGGGTAACGGTGTAAGAACAGCAGGGCATAGTTCCATCGCAGCCGGATATCTTACAACCGCAAATGGAAATTATTCTACAGCAGTTGGCAACTTAACAACAGCAAACCCACAAAGCAGCTTTGTACTCGGTCGATATAATGATACTACCTTCATCAGCAAAACAGCCTGGGATAATAATGATGCCTTGTTCATTATTGGAAACGGAACGGGGCCGGGTGCAAGAAGCAATGCAATCACTGTATTAAAGAATGGTAATACTGGTATCGGTGTTTTATCTCCGGCAGAAAGGTTAGTGATTGCCGGTAAAACGGTAACCACTAATTTTCAAATGACGAACGGAGCGGCATTAAACAGGGTATTGCAAAGCGATGCCAGTGGAAATGCCAGTTGGGGAGCGGAGACAGATCCAAAAGTTCTTTGCTCCACCAGCAATTTTGTACCCCGCTGGAACGGTACTGCCCTTGTTAACGGCACGATACAGGATGACGGTACTACTATTGGTATAGGCACTGCGCCTGCAGCTTCCAGTAAACTGATGATTGCTGGTAAAACGTCGACCACCAATTTCCAAATGACAAATGGCGCCGGTGCAAATAAGGTCATGCAGAGTGATGTAAGTGGTAATGCTTCATGGAACACGGAACTTACAATAGTAACGGTTAATGCAACTTATTTCAATTACCAGGGCCCGCAAACCCGCTACCTGAATATACCGGCATCAGGGTTTCAGTTAATGCCTGTAAACGGAACTTCAACAGCCGGATTGAGTTCTGCAACGATCAGTGGCGGACAAACGCTGGTGACAGGTACAGCCGGGGTACCGGCAAGGTTTGAAGCACCAGTAACTGTTCCCGAAGATGCAGTAATAACAGGGGTATTATTGTATGTAAGAGATGCGTCAGCTACATATGAAGTATCGGCAGATCTGCTGGAGCAGAATGCTTTTTCATCCACCGTGGTGGCATCTGTTGCAGGCACCGGTGCAGCGGCTGCACCTAACGAGACCACCATAGCAGCAACCGGGCTTAATATACCTACTAACAAGTTTCTGTCATACTTCTTACGGTTTAATACGATTGAGTTTAATGGCAACCTGCGTATTTACAATGCCCGGATAACTTACACGGTAGACAAAGCAGATTGAGTTTGTTATGTCAGACTGATATTTGTACATCATTCTCTTCATTGCGGATGGTTTTTTTATTGGTCAATCAAACCTACCTTTGCCCTTCAAAATTTACCAATATGTCTATCGGAACTTTTTCTTACCCAATGCCGGTTAACGAACCGGTTCTTTCTTATGGTCCGAACAGCCCTGAAAAGAAACGCTTAAAAGAGGCGCTGGCTGAACTGAAAGCACAGGAAGCAGATGTGCCCATGTATATCGGCAGTAAAGAAGTAAGAACAGGTAAGAAAGTGGCCATGCATCCGCCGCATGAAACAAAGCATACACTCGGATATTTTCATGCAGGAGAAGAGAAGCATGTGCACCAGGCGATAGAGGCGGCGCTGGCAGCCAAAGAGGCATGGGCCAATACAAGCTGGGAAAACAGGGCCGGCATCTTTCTGAAAGCGGCCGACCTGCTGGCAACAAAGTACCGCCCCTATATAAACGGCACCACAATGCTGGGGCAGAGCAAGAATGCTTTCCAGGCTGAAATAGATGCAGCCTGTGAACTGATCGATTTCTTACGTTTCAATGTTCATTTTCTTTCTGAAATATACAAGCAACAACCCATCAGCAGCCCGGGCATGCACAACCGGATGGAGTACCGTCCGCTGGAAGGCTTTGTACTGGCGGTAACGCCATTCAAC
>JAEUVL010000477.1 GCA_016786965.1 Chitinophagaceae bacterium | reverse complement strand
GGAAAAGATCTCCATCTGTTCGTGGTGAGGCGAGAATGCTGAAGCGGTAAAGGGGGCTGGTATATATGTGCTTCCCTTTTTTGAAGGCTTTGAATTCCCAGGAATATTTATTGCCAAATGCCAGTCCTTCCGTGATAAGTATGGAAAGGTTTTTACTTTGAATATGTGCAACCGTTTTTTGTTTGTCTTTATTGCCTGCATCATTATCGGTAAATACAGAAAGATCATACTGGTCGGCCCCATAGATATCATCAAATTCGAACATGACATGAATGGTGGAAAGCTGGCTTCCGTTTGCAGGAGAAATACCTGCGGAGACTGTAATGGCCGCCTTACTGATCAGCAGAATAATAAAAAATAATTTGATTAGAAAAGCAGTGGCCGGTCTCATATCCTGCAATGTAATAAAATCCGTGTTGCCGGGTAGTTTACCAATCAAGCATAACAAGCAGTGTAAAAATTGGGTACACATTTTTAACATGTCTAATACTTTTCCCCTATATTTAATATGCAGAGCCAGTACCACTGGCTATACTTAACCAAACGCTTCTTAGTTATGAAAAGACTTTTACTTGCATGTTGCATGCTTGTTACTATGCATGCATCTTTCTCTCAAACAATTCAATTGACCAATGGCGGCTCCACCTCACTTTCCGGTACTACCGGGGCAGCCCCCATCAGCGCCTACTTTGAGTTTATGCGCTTCCAGGTGGTGTACACCGCAGCCGAACTGAATGCGGCTGGTATTACCGGACCTAAGACCATTACCCAGTTGGGCTGGTATGTGGCTACTGCTCCGGCGGGTGCCCTGCCTTCTTACCAGATACGGATGGCGAATACCCCCCTCACCAATTCTGCGGCACATAATACAGCCACACTTACCACAGTGTACAATTCTGCCAGCTATGCACCCGTTGCCGGAGGGTTTGATATGCTTACCCTGAACGGCACTTTTATCTGGAATGGAACAGATAACCTGCTGGTGGATGTATGTTATGGTGCTGCTCCATATATTTCTCCCTATGGAGAAGTTCGTACCTATGCTGCCACCACCACCAGTGGTTCCCGCAGGATTCGTTGCGATGGTTGCGGGTCTCAGTGTGCTAATAATACCACCACCACCAACACTTTTAAACCACAGGTGTCACTCACCTTTACCACACCTCCTTCCTGCGTGGCGCCAACCGGCTTGTCTGCCACAGCGGTCACCAGCAGTTCTGCCACACTTAACTGGGGTGCAGTAGGCGGTGCCACCGGTTACGAATGGGCCGTTACTACCTCTGCCACACCACCTGCTTCTGGTACTGCCACTACTT
>JAEUVL010000457.1 GCA_016786965.1 Chitinophagaceae bacterium | reverse complement strand
GTGCTGGCCATTCTTACTTATTTTGTTGGCAGTGTTCTTTTTCTCTACATGGCACTGATAAAAGACTTTGCTGTGTACCGTGATGCTAAGCTGAATATTCCCAAGTGGAAACAAAAGATGTATAAATTCCTGGCAATAGGTTACCGTGGTGCGGCGAGCCAAAAAAGGCACCTGCTTATTTCGCAGAACCTGCTGGCCATCATCATGATCCCGCTTTCTATTATTGTGAGCTCTATCCTGTCGTGGATATTCGGTATGACACTGCGGCCCGGTTGGCACAGTACCATCTTCGGTCCTTATTTTGTGCTGGGCGCATTGTATTCCGGCTGCGGGGTACTGGTAGTGGCGATGTGGGTGTACAGAAAGATGTACAAGCTGGAGAATTATTTTACTGACCGGCACTTTACTTATCTAGGCTATATTATGATGGTGCTGGCGGCTGGCTATGGCTACTTTACTTTCTCCGAATATTTTACCAGTTGGTTTGGCTCTGAAAAATGGGACAATGAGGTGATCAATAAATTATTCAATCCGGCTGAGTACGGCTGGTGGACATTATTCGCTAATGCGGCTGGTATCCTTTTACCCATCCTGATCGTGGCGATACCGAAAACAAGAAAGCCAAACTTCATCACCCTGGGTGCCTTCCTGATGGTGATCGCATTGTGGGTGAAACGGTACCTGATCATTGTTCCTACATTAGAATCTCCGCTGCTGCCGATGCAGGACACCAGGGCTGCTTATGTAAAATATTCAGCCACCTGGCCAGAATGGGCACTGACATTTGCCGGTATCGCTTCTTTCCTGCTGTTCTTTACTATCATGTCAAAGTTTGTCACCATCGTACCGGTATCTGGCCTGGAAGACACGCATAAGCCGTATGAACATCCGCATACCGCAAACAACCATACTGAAACCAAAAAAGAAGAAGTTCAACCTGCATAAAATTATTTTATGAAACAATCTCTTATACCAGCAATGCTAAAAAGTGTACGGCGCTATGTGCTGCTCTCCTGGTTGGCGCTGCTATTTATCCCGGCCAGTCTTTTAGCTCAGGCAGATACTACTAAAACAACACCGGCTGAAGAACCAGTGGCCACGGAAGAGGCTGCTGCGGAAGAAGAATCAGGATTGATCTCTCCTTCTATCGAATTCATCAGTACTCAGAAAAGCAATAATACCATTGAGCTGAAAGCCACGCTGCGGGCCAAGATCAAAGGAACACTTACCAAACTGCACAGCCTGAAAGTGAGGTTCTATTTGCTGAGTGACTCCTCAGAACAGGAGCTTGGCACTGTTAATGCAGATATGAACGGGATAGCGCTGCTTACTGTAAAAGGAGACGCTATTACACCAGATAAAGAAGGAAAGCTGCATTTCAAAGCGGTGATCGCCGGTAATAAATCAATGGAAGGAGCTGAAGAGGAACTGACCATTAAAAGAGCAATGCTCATTATTACTCCTGTAAAGGAAGACTCACTGCTCAGCGTACAGTTAAGGCTGGTGGATGTGGTTTCCGGAACAGAGACCCCTATACCGGAAGCAACGGTGGGAATATTTGTAAAGCGACTGTTCAACCCATTAAAGATCGGCGAAGGTGCTACAGATGAAAATGGGGAAGCTACTGTAGAAGTACCGGCTGGTCTCCCCGGTGATGCAAAAGGCAATATCACCCTGCTGGCAAGATTAGAGGAGAATGAGATCTATGGGAACCTGGAGGCTGCTGTGGAGCAAAAATGGGGAGTGCCGGTGTCTGATAAAATTGAAGAGCAACCAAGAGCTTTATGGAGTTCACATCCTCCATTATGGATGCTGATCACCTTTATAATCCTGATGGCGACCGTGTGGGGACACTATATCGTGATCGTATATGAATTGTTCAGGCTGCGAAAAGAACAACCATCGCCGCCATCCAATGCAACTACTTCTTAACACTCATACATCTTTAAATAAGTAAAAACAATAAAAATGAAAAAAAATCTGACCGTATTGATGTCATGCCTCTTTGCTATCGGCTTACTGGCCTTTATGCCGAAGAATACATTCCAGGAACCATGGCCTGTTCCGGATGCATACAAGAACAAGGTGAATCCTTTAAAAGGGAATGCAGAATCATTAGTAACCGGGAAAGCGCTGTACAACCAGCATTGCAAATCCTGTCATGGCGCTAAAGGAAAAGGCGATGGACCTAAAGCTGCCCAGTTAGATACTGATTGTGGCGATTTCACCAAAGCTTCTTTCCAGGCACAAACAGACGGAGCGCTGTATTACAAAACTGAAAAAGGCAGGAAAGACATGCCTTCTTATAAAACAAAAATACCCAGCGCAAATGATATGTGGTCTGTGGTTAACTATATGAGAACATTAAAATAATATTATTTCTTTCAAAGAGGCTAATGACCGTTCGATCGAACGGTCATTTTTTTATTCCTGCATGATCGAATATTAATAATCCTGACTGAAAAAAAAACGCACAACTTTGCTGTTCATTTTATTTTCTTATGGCCAGTCCCCGCAAAGCAGCTGTTGGTTTTATCTTTATCACCCTTCTCATTGATGTAATGGGCTGGGGCCTCATCATCCCGGTAATGCCAAAACTCATTTCTGAGTTAAAGAACATCCCGGTGAACGAAGCCAGTTCTTATGGGGCTTTGTTGTTGTCCGTATATGCCATTACGCAATTTGTATTTGCTCCGCTTATTGGCAACCTGAGTGATAAATACGGCAGGAGGCCGGTGTTGCTCAGTTCGCTGTTAGGCTTTGGGGTTGATTATATTTTTCTTGCCCTGGCGCCCAATTATGGCTGGCTGTTTGTCGGCCGTATCATCGCCGGCATTACTGGTGCCAGCTTTACTACCGCTACGGCCTATATTGCTGATGTGAGCACTGCAGAAACAAGAGCAAAGAATTTCGGGCTTATCGGTGCGGCTTTTGGATTAGGCTTTGTTATTGGTCCTGCTTTGGGTGGTTTGCTTGCGGGGTTGGGTACCCGTGCGCCTTTTTATGCGGCTGCCATTCTTTGTTTGCTGAATGCCCTGTACGGGTACTTTGTTTTGCCGGAATCATTAAGCAAAGAACACCGCCGTCCATTTGAGTGGAAAAGAGCGAATCCTTTGGGATCATTAAAATTCCTGAAGAACACACCGGGCATTGGCGGACTGGCCTTTTCTTTCTTTTTGATCTACCTGGCTGCGCAGGCGGTACAGGGCAACTGGAATTTTTTCACCATCTACCGGTTTCAGTGGACAGAAGGAATGGTGGGCATTTCACTGGCTGTGGTGGGATTATTGGTTGGTGCTGT
>JAEUVL010000401.1 GCA_016786965.1 Chitinophagaceae bacterium | reverse complement strand
TTTACCGGCTCCAGGGCAGAGGCCCGCATGTCTTTCATGTGTACATATTCCATATCACGGTCAACACGAAGTTCTACTCTTACTTTTATCTTGTCACCGATCTTGATCACATCTCCGTCATTAACAGGAGTGATGACAGGGCCCCGATCAGTATTCTTTTCAGCAAACAACTTCTTCGACAATTTCAATGGAGTAGTGGCGGTGGTTATTTTATCGAGGTCTTCAAAATACTGCCAGTACACACCGCCCCAGGAGGCTGAGGTAATTGGTTTATTAGTTGATAGGTTAACTGGGTTGCTTACTGTTACGGAGATATTTCCCATTTGCGGAGCTACTTTTGTGCCCTCGATCGTTTTCTTGAAATAACCAGTTCCGGCTTCCTGCCCTGCATCCGTTGATTTAATGGTGGTATTGCCAAGTTTAATTTCAACAACGGGTTCACTGCTTAACCATTCAGTTCCCTGCAGAAGCAGTGCATAGCATGCTTCGGCGGTGGCTTTGGTGGTCTTCCAGTTATTGGTTTGTTTGTTTTTCAATAACCAGGTACGCAGGTCATCTACGGTTTTGGTGTCTTTGCCCACTTCCTGGAAGGCTTCGATGAGCAGGGCTTGTGTTTCAATAGGGGCCTGGTACCAGAACCAACCGGCTTCTTCTTCCTTCCAATACATGCCCATTTCTTCATTCTTTATTGCTCTTTCTTTTAACGATATAAGAATATCGTTTGCAATATTGCTGATCCTTTTCCTGGATAAGATGAGGGCTGTCATACCCTGCATATACCTGTTTTGTTGCGGCCATGTCTTTTGTACTCTCTCCAGCAAATAATCATAGGCTGTTTCGGCTACATTTTTTATTGATACATCAGGAAAAAAACTACGCATATACAGGTATTGAATATCATTATAGCCGGGAACGTACCCCGCCATTTCTTTTTTATCTTCCTTTCGTTCGTTGTATTCGTCCTTTATTCTTTTATCAAGGTAATGAATGGCCGGCGAGAGTATCCGGTCCATATTACCATTTTGATTTGCCGGCCAGGCATTTAGTTTTTTCAGGTGACCGATACCTGTGATAATATATTGTGTGATGTATTCGTCATCGGGTCCGCCTTTGAACCAGGCAAACCCTCCTTTGCCCGTTTGCAGTTGACTCAGCTTATCCCATGCTTTGGTCAGCTCTTTATTCATACGCAACAGGTCAAAGAGCAGGGCTATGTTCCTTTTTTTAGCAGCTTCCGTTTTTGCTTGTAATACCCAAGGCGTTTCTTCAAGCAATAATGATTTTAATTCTTCATTTTTTTGAAGGTTACTTATAAAGGAATTTGTGTCTTTCGTATTCCATTTCTCAAATACTTGCTTTATACCGGGCGATGATTGCAGAATAGCTGCCGCTAGGGCATTACTATAAAACCGGTTCCAGGTTTGCTCTGCACATTCGTAAGGGTATTCCATCAGGTAGGGCAATGATTGGATGGCAATCCAGGCTGGATTGGATGTGTATTCAATAGTAAGGGAATGGTTTTGCAGGGTTTTAGAAGCACCAGCGTTCAGAAGGGAAGTAAAGGAAAACTGTTTAGTACCAGTGTTATTTACCCAGAGAGGCATTGTTTCAGTTACAAGGGTGCGGTTGGGTAAAACGGGCAGAGTATTCTCTTCTCCGTCACTGAAATTTTCTCCAGGGCCAGCAGATGTTTTGCAAATGATTCGCCAGGTCAATAAGCGGTTGAAGGAAACAGGAATGTCAAGAGGAAATTTTACGGCTATGCTTTTACCTGGTAAAATAGTGAATACTTGTTTAGCTGTTTTGTTTTTAAACAATGAGTCGAATTTTATTTCTGTACCTGCTTCTAATAGTTGTAATACGGCTTCTCCTTTCATAGGTTTGTCCGAGAGATTTACAATTTTGGGACTGAATATCATTTTATCCTTTTCTCGCACGAACCTTGGTGCATTGGGTTGCACCATTAATTTTTTTTGTGTGATAATTTTCTTTTGGCTATAGCCGAATGAAAGATCTTCGGTGTGGGCCAGTGCCTGAAATTTCCATTGCGTAAGTGATTCGGGCATGGTAAAAGAAAATTCGATGGTACCGGTGCTGTCTGTTCTAAGGGCGGGAAAGAAGAAAGCTGTTTCATTGAAATTGGTCCGCACTTTCACTTTTGATTCTTCTGGTTGTTTGTTATCGGTGTCTTCACAATCAGGAATGCCGTCTGCATCGCTATCCAGTCTTATGCCCCGTTCATCTACCGGGCAGCCTGGGGGAGTTTGTTCCTGGTCGTATTGATCGATAACACCATCTCCATCAGAATCGGGGAGTATAGGTTTGGGCAGGCGCATGAGACGGGGGTTTCGGATTTCACTATTCACATAATCTAGCGGATTCAACCACCACAAAGGTTCACTTTTTCTTCGGTAGCTGTATTCAGGTGAAAAAATATAAGTAGAAAGGAGAATATCATATTGTACAGTAAACTCTTTGGTTACAGGTTCGGGATGCTCCAACGGGTAGGCGGCTTTGCTATTGAAATTAAAACCAGTGGTCCAGGAGTTGTTTCTATAATAATTATACCAGGGATAAATAGTACCCCATCTATGAGGAAGGATCTGGTCAAGTGATGCATCGTACATACTTGCCAGTAATTCGGCCGCAGCCTTTTCCTTTTTGTGCCCCGTTATTTTCAACGACCATTTCTCTTCAGCACCCGGTAATGTTTTGTCACGGAACGTGGTATATTCTATCTGCAGTTCTTTATTCTCCCACGATACATCAATAATTTGCTCATCCTGGTACACCCGGTTGTGTTTTACAAAGATCCAACTGATGCCATAGCCTCCCCGGTCGTTTTCATCTGCTGAGAAGGGGATGCTGATCTTCCCATTATTTAATTGATGAAAGGAATAGGTATCAGTTCGTGGCTTCAGGTAAGCAGTTCCTTTACTTACCTGTTGAATAATATACACCTGCTCTGCCGAGGAGCCAAGTATGGCCGCTGTTGTTTGGCCAGGTTCTATGTTATTTGCTTTGGCAATCCACCAATAAGCCGGATTACTCAGTTGCTTGCTGTTATTGTCATACAGTTCAATATGCCTTAATTCTGTAACTGTATTTCCTTCGTTGTCTTTTGTGCTGATACTAACCTTGTAGAAACCGGGTAACAATTTATCCGGGGAAATGATGAGTGGCCATTTGCTGTTTTCAGCCGAGGGGCCTGTTTGTTGAAACACCAGTTTGTCAGGTACCCGGTTCTTTGGATTTGCTTCGTTGTCGTATTCATCATAGGGAAAGTTGCGGAGAAATTCTTCTTTAGTCATTACAAATTGATCGGGTCGATCCCAAAACCGACGACGGATTAACCTCATTTCATCTTTTAACCTGGTAAAAGATACTGTAAGCGAGGCTGGTTCAAATTCTCCGTTCATATTTTCAGTCCGCAGGTGAAGGAGCCGGAGACTGTCTGTTGGAATTGCATCGGCCATTGTAGCTCGGATCAGCAGCGACTTGTAACTTACTGATACTTCCTGTTCAGCACTTCTTGTTTCACCGTTGATATCTGTGATGTCGGCATACACTCTGTAGTCAAATACCGGTTCAGTATTTTTATTAATCTCCGGATCAGGTAGTGCTTTGAATGAAATGATGAATTTTCCGGCGTCATCTGTCTTTAATTCGCCGGATATTATTTCCGCCTCTCTGCTTTGTGGTTTGGATGAATGCCAGAAGTACCAATCATAAAAGAAGCGGGTTTTTCTTATTACCCTGTACTTTACGGTAGCTCCGTCTATATTATTTCCGGCGTAAGCTTTTGCTATTCCTGTGATTCGGATCGTATCGTTTATCTTGTAGCTTCCTTTTACGGGTTCAAACTCGGCTGCAAACTTCGGACGTTTATAGTCTTCCACGCTAATGTAAGTGGTGCCGTAATTGTGGAGGGTGTGCAGGGAAAATTTTCCATTCATGCTGCTTGATGGCAATTGAAACTTTCCGCTAAATGAACCAAATTCGTTGGTGGTGAACGCTAAACTATCAATAAGTTGTTGATTGGCATCCCGCAAGTAAACGGTTACATCATGGTCTTTCAGCACAGCTCCGTTCCGGGCAGTGGAATCCTTACTAAATACGATCCCTTTAAAGTAGAGTAATTGTCCGGGTCGATAAATAGACCTGTCGGTGAACAGGAACAGGTTGGTGACAGGCTGGTAACGGTCGGCTTCTTTTCTTGAAGATCTCATATAAAGTGGTCTGCCATTGTCATCCATAAAGAGGCGATCATTTTTATAGGTAATGTCGAGTAGGAAGGGATTATTCTGATAGTTTTTCAGTTCTGCTGAAACTAATGCCATTTTAAAATGGCCATTTGAGTCGGTATAATACTCATTTCCTTTCTCTTTCAAGGTGACCTGTGTATTGTAGTTATGCTTCTTTTCCCAAATTTGTACATGGGCATTGGCCAATGGCTGACCACTTTCCCGGTCCAGTACAAAATAGTCGTTTCCATTATTTATATAACTGATACCTGAAACATGGAAGTTGGTGGTGGCCACTACCGTTTCTTTTTTAGTAAAATCCTTTTCAGTGGCTGCCAGCAGCATATAATTTCCGGAAGGCAACCCATCTATTTTTATTTCAGCACTGTGCGGTTGCATATCTTCCGATGATGGCAATGCTTGTTGCCATTCCTTCAATGGCGGAGCTACAGCTACAGTTTTTTGAGTATTTTGATATTGCAGTTTGTTTTCAAGTGCATCATCATACTTTATTATACGCAGGTATATTACCGGAGTGTTTATGTATTCTGCCAAAGCCCGGAATGGTTGATTAGGGCTGGTCACTTTTTCTATTGAGAATTGGATCGAACGCTGACTCATTGTGTTCAGCAGGTTTTCGCAATTCACACTGCCTTCAGAGACCCGCTGTTGGTACAACACTTTCTCGCAGATATCTTTTGCTTTTACTTTATCATACCGATGTGCAGTATCACCAAAAGGTTTCCAGAGGCTGGCTGATCTTTCATGCACTTTTGCCATCAGGTACCATGCCTGTGCAGCAGCGGGGTGGTTTTCATAGGCATTGACAATTCGTTCGAGTGCAGAATAATAGAACTGTGAAACATTGGGATGAATAGACCTGCTGTTTACGAACTCTATTCGTTTGATGTCTGCATCAATCAATGCAGCCGGATTTTCATCAGTCAAGTGAAATAACAATAGCTTGCGAAGAATAACCAGTGCCGGGTGTTGCTCAGTAATAGAATCTTGGCTATTTAATATTCGTAATGTAAATTCCTCTGCCGGGGCGAAAGCAGTTGCCAGGTCAAGATCTAGTGCATAGCCTGGTTTTGTTATATCCCTTTCGTCGTTCCTGAAATACTCAAAGGCCCTGTGGGCCAGTAAATCAAATAATGTGGGCCTTAAAACCCGGGCATTACCTTTTACCAGAATTGGATCGTAAATATCAAGTGAAGCGGATTGCAGTATTTTTTCGTTTTGTAATGAGGTCTGGTATAGTTCACCTATTTTATGATGAAAATCGTCCGCATTCCAGGTGTCGGGATCGTATGATTTATAGTTCTCAGTCTTGGATCTTGAATACAGCTTCCACCGGATCTCTTGAAAATATCCCCAATAGACTTCTGCCAGCAGGCTTTTGAGGATGGAACGGATGGGTTCCGGGCTGTTAATGAGCTCCTTTTCAATTTCCCTGATTGAGAACAGTTTGTTCTGTTCCCTATTTTCACTCAACAAGCCACTCATATATACCAGTGCCTTTACGGCCTGTACATCCTGTTGCTCTTTTTTGGCTAATTCGTATATATTCTGCGCTTCTTTATAAGCGGAGCCAGGCCTGTTTTTCTTTGCAAGGGTTTCTACCCGTTTCCATTCCTGCTCGTATTTTTTTTGTGTGAGCTGGGAGTGGGTGGCTGTATGGCAAGCAAGTAAAAGGGCAATAGCAAAAAGAGGCTTTGATGACATGAAGTTCATAGGTGTCAATTTAATATTATTTATTGATAGCGGTGGAAGGGTTGGTTCATAAATGCAGCAAGACAGGGCATAACAATAGCATCCCAATATAGGAACTCCAAAACCCCGAAAAGGGTTGGGTAAAAAAGCACTTTATTAAAAAATACCCCAACTCTAAGCCGGGGTATTGGGTGGGTTATCAGTTTAATTTAAAAGTCAATCACTCCACATTTATCCTCACCCCCTCACTATGACTGGTAAACTCCGGTGCATACATACATTGTATGGTAGTGATACCGTTACTGAAGTTACCAGCATGCGTGGCGAACAAGGTGTATTCAAATACATAAGTACCTTTTCTTAAATAGCTGAAGAAAAAATTGGTACTGGCATCTTTGGTGCTTTCATAGTAGCCGAGGCCACCCTGCCATTTGTACTGGCTGAGTACGTTTACCGGCTCCAGGGCAGAGGCCCGCATGTCTTTCATGTGTACATATTCCATATCA
>JAEUVL010000376.1 GCA_016786965.1 Chitinophagaceae bacterium | reverse complement strand
GCAAATAATTCTTTTGTTCTTTCTTTGATGATCACAATTTTGGCATCGGGTTGCTCTCCGCTGCGCAATACTTTGATCAATTTAAAGATATTGATACCGTTATTGAACTTGTAACGTCCGGGAATCACTTTTTTGAACCGCAAGAGACTGCTGGCCAGGTTGTAGCCGCTCCCATCAATAAACTTTTGATCGATAAGGTCTGCTTTTACGGAAGCGACAGTGGCGCCGGGTTTAATATAGAAATAAATGCCTTCTTTATTCTTTACGGCTGGTTTCATTAACTGGTAGCCAAAGAAACCTAAGAGTGCTACGATAAGCGTTGTTATGCCGATGATTATTTTTCTTTTCATACTTGTTTCACAAAATAAATAAAAAACCCCGTGTCTCCTATGATGACACGGGGTGTATAAAATGTTATACTTGTTTATTTGGGAGTATTAGCTGGTGTGGTGGCAGGTGTAGTACCCGGGGTGGTAGCAGGTACTGTTCCCGGCATTACAGTTGTTCCGGGCGTTGTGGCCGGAGCAGCTGGTTTAGTGGCGGGTACTGTCAGGCCTTCTGCTTTGTTCTTTTGTGCAGGTGATGCAGAAGTTCTGGAGATGAACATTACTGAAACCATACATAAAATGGCGATAATACCTGCAAATAACCAGGTTCCTTTTTCCAGCACATCCGTGGTCTGCTTTACACCCATGAATTGGTTACTGAATCCGGCAATATTACCTGCCAAACCACCCCCTTTGGGGTTCTGTACCAATACTATAAGACTAAGCACAATAGAAGCCAGGATGATCAATATGATAAATAAAATAGTCATGTCAGTTTAATTTCTTTAAATCCTCGATTTTCGCTGCAAAATAAGGGCTTTTGGCGGGTTCGAGCAAACTTAATTTGGTATAGATATCGATCGCTTTGGCGGAATTGCCCTGTTTTTCCCATACTTCTGCCATGGCTTCTGTCACCACATCGCCACCTTCCAGCGAATGCTCTGCCAGTGCTTCCACCTTTTGATCGGGTGCAGCTTCCGCACCTTTGGCGATCTCTGTTATGGGCAGCCTTTTCATGGTCTTCAGCCAGTCGGTAAAGCTTTTCAATTGCTGGCCAAACTTATCCGTTGGCTTTTTTTCATCTTTTATATTGATACCCTGGGAGGCAAAATAATCAACGGTGTGGTAGGGCTCAAATACCAACTCGGCTTTGGCCGGGTCGATTGGTTCTATTTTGAGGCCGGGAATATTCATCGGCGGTTCGTCCTGTTCAGCTTTTTCCTCCGCTTCTTTCATTGTTTCAGATACTGGAGCTGATGAAGCAGCAACTATCTCTTCCATTACAGGTTCCTTTGTTTCTTCTACTAGGGTTTCTTCCTCGTGCGATAGTAGGGTAGGAATTTCTGCTTCTGTATCAGCACGGTTTTCAGCCGTCTGGCCGACGATCTCGTTCAAGGATGGGGAAGCTGGTATTTCGGTTCCTTGTTCTGCAACCACCGGGGCGATAGGTGGTACGGGTTCGGCTAATATTTCTTCAGCTATTGAAACGGGGGCTTCTTTTACGGGGGCGGTTTTTATCTCAGCAGTACCTGTATCATTCAGCAGTTGCTCTACCCACAAGGGGTTGTGAAAAAAAAGATAGGTCTTTTGTAACTGTCCATCGTATTGGTCAGATTTTTCAGTCTGTAACTTCTTGGTGAGCAGCAGCTGGGCGGCACCAAAATAGGGGTGGCGATCTGCAAATTGCTGCAACTCATGCAGGCTGCATTGCTCCAGGGAGTCTTTCTGCAGCAGCGATTTTACTAATTGATCGATCCGGGCGTTCATTTTTACAAGATAAGGGGAAAACTGTGTTTTTGAAAGCGGCTATGAGAGTAAATGCTCAAATTATTTTACCAATCGGAAAAAAGCCGGTTAAATATCTCATCGGTGAGAGTTCGTATCATTTCATCTCCGAGGTCTGCTTCAGCCTGCTGAAAAGTACGGTTGCCCTTAAACTCAAAACTCCGGCTTACATCGTATTCTTTGGTATCGTTCTCTTTATTATCTGTTTTGACAATATGTATGGTAACGGTAAGCCTGTTATTGGCTGCCTGTTGGCCTGAAATTGCGGAAGTGCTGAAACTGTACTCGCTTACAAAACCAGTGATCACCCAATCGGCATTATCGTTATTTACCTGGGTCAGTTTTGTCTGTCCCACTACTTTCTGCCGCAACTTATCCGTCAGCCGGGGGCTGAATTGCGGGTTCACATACTGTGCCCTGTTTTCTATGAAACTGATCTTAACTGTCTTTATGGTATCTGGAATGGAACCGGCTTCGCTGAAGCGGTACACACCGCAGTTGCTGTTGCTTACCAGCAAAAACAGCAATACCGTGAACGGAAGTATGGCAAACGCTTTATGGTAGATAAATTTCATTATTCTTCTATATCGTATTCTTTAATTTTTCTGTACAGGGTCCTTTCACTTACCCCCAGGTCAATAGCAGCATTGCGTCTTTTATTCTTATGCTTCTTCAGGGCTTTGATGATCACTTCTTTCTCCCTGTCCAGCAGGTTCAGGCTTTCTTCCACTTCCACATGCTCATGTATATCATTATTCATAATAACCGGCTGTGAGTGCTGCACTGCTGGCTGTATGCCAATAGTGCCTACCGGCATGGCCGTTACCGGCTGCAATGATTCGTTCCCTTTTAGTTCTTTTAACTCGTTGATAAAAGCCTGGTTCTGTGCAACCATATTTGGATTTTGCAATACATCGAGGAACATCCGCTTCAACTCGGTTACATCTTTCTTCATGTCGAAAAAGAGCTTGTATAAAATCTCTCTTTCATTGGCAAATTCGGTACCACCTGTATGGGATGAATTAACTACAGCGGGCAACCTGTTATTGGAATAAGGCTGCAGGAATTTCTTCAGCGTGGTGGCTGTTATTTGTTTATCCTGTGAAAGAACTGATATCTGTTCTGCAATATTCTTTAATTCCCGCACATTACCCGGCCAGGGATAGTTTATTAACAGGTTTTTTGCTTCCTCATCCAGTTGTACCGGGGAGGTTTTGTATTTATTGGCAAAGTCAGCTGCAAATTTTCTGAAGAGCAAATGAATGTCTTCGGGCCTGTCGTGCAGTGCCGGCACCCGGATGGGCACAGTGCTCAGGCGGTAGTAGAGGTCTTCCCTGAATTTACCTGCCTGCACCAGTTGTAAGAGATCTTTATTGGAAGCGGCAATGACCCGTACATCGGTCTTTTGTGTTTTGGATGAACCAACCCTGATATATTCACCGGCTTCCAGCACCCGCAGCAAACGGGCCTGTGTGCCCAGGGGCAGTTCTCCGATTTCATCTAAGAAAATGGTACCACCGTTCACCGTTTCAAAATACCCTTTGCGGGCATCTACCGCACCGGTAAAGGAACCTTTTTCATGACCAAATAGTTCTGAGTCGATGGTGCCTTCGGGAATGGCGCCGCAGTTCACGGCAATGAACGGATTATGCTTGCGGGCGGATAGTGAATGAATGATCTGTGAGAATACTTCTTTACCCACGCCGCTTTCGCCATGAATTAAAACAGTGAGATCTGTACCGGCCACCTGCTCCGCCACCTGCAACGCATAGTTGAGGGCAGGGGAGTTGCCAATGATGCCAAAACGATTTTTTATTGATTGAATATCCATTTGTTGTTGTTTGAATTATTAATTACTAATTAATAATTGTTCCGATCAATGTTCCTTGTGTACAATTCTCTGCCTTCACCTTCACATAATCCCCTTTTTTCAGAGTTGAAGCTCCTTTTGGGAAAACGAACACTTTCCCTTCTGAGCTTCTTCCCATCCAGTCGTCAGCGCTTTTTTTACTTTCTCCTTCTATTAATATGTTGAATGTTTTGCCAATGTCACGCAGGTTGCTTTCCAGCGAAAGCCTGTTTTGCAGTTCCACCACTTCCTGCAACCTTCTTTTCTTTATATCCAGCGGCACATCATCTTTAAAACGGCGCTGTGCCAGTGTGCCGGGCCTTTCGGAATAGTAGAACATATAGGAGTAGTCGTATTGGGCAAACTCCATGATGCTTAATGTATCCTGGTGGTCCTGTTCTTCTTCTGTACAAAAACCGGTGATGATGTCGGCGCTGATGCCGCAGCCGGGGATGATCTGCCTGATGCGTTCCACCTTGGCCATGTACCATTCCCTGGTGTAGGTACGGTTCATCAATTGTAATATCCTGGAAGAGCCGCTTTGTACCGGCAGGTGTATGTAGTTGCAGATATTATCATATTTGGCGATGGTGTGCAGCACTTCATCTGTAATGTCTTTTGGATGAGAAGTGGAAAATCTCACCCGCAGCAGGGGAGATATCTGTGCTACTCTTTCCAGCAGGGCGGCGAATGTAACAGGTGATGAATTCGAGTGGCCGTTGCTGGTTGTTGGTAGTCCGTCGTCTGTTGCCTCGTTCTCGCTGGTATAATAGTAGCTGTCCACATTTTGTCCCAGCAGTGTTACTTCCCTGTATCCTTTTTCAAACAGGTCGGTACATTCTGCAATGATGCTGTCGGCGCTGCGGCTTCTTTCTCTGCCGCGGGTGAAGGGTACCACACAGAATGAACACATATTATTACATCCCCGCATGATACTTACAAAGGCATTGACGCCATTGCTGTTTAACCTGATCGGGGCTATATCGCCATACGTTTCATCCCGGCTGAGTAATACATTCACTGCTTTTTGACCACTCCCGGCTTCTTCCACCAGGGCGGGCAATGAGCGGTAGGAGTCGGGGCCCACCACAAGGTCGACCAGTTTTTCTTCCTCCAGTAATTTAGCCTTTAGTCTTTCTGCCATACAGCCGAGCACACCCACCAGCATTCCCTTCTTTTTCTTTTTCAGCTTTTTAAATTCGGTGAGGCGCTTGCGAACGGTTAGTTCAGCTTTTTCCCGGATGGAGCAGGTATTGATAAAAATGAGGTCAGCATCTTCCACGTTGCGGGTGGCGCCAAAGCCTTCGGTATTTAATATAGAAGCAACGATCTCACTATCAGCAAAATTCATGGCGCAGCCATAACTTTCAATGTAAAACCGTTTTTTGTAGTTGTTCGGGTCTTCTGCGAAGGGGGCATAGGCTTCCCCCTGCCTTGTTTCGTCGTGCTGGTCCCGGTCGGTTTGTTGTGCCTTATCTGTCACTAAATCAAGCATAAAATGTTCAATTGGATAGCAAATATACTGCTAACAGGCCGAAATCTGACAGGTTGTCAGTTTGCCGCAAGTGGCTTGGAGCGATAGGAACGACTGTTCAGCCAATTAGGTGTCAACCTTTTAGCAAGGTTGGTATTATCTTTACGTCTTATCCGGTGATTTGAAAAAATTCCTTCTTCTTACCATCCTTTCCAGCCTTGGCTTATACTCCTTTTCGCAGGGAAATAATCCCGGCGTTCTGACGGGCAATGTACTGGACCAGACGAAAAAAGCCATACAGGGAGTGACCGTTGTGCTTACTTTTTTAAAGGACACTACGCAGCAAAATACCACCCAAACCTCGAAGGACGGCGACTTCCTGTTTGAGAAAATAGCATTTGGCCATTACCGGCTCCGCCTCTCCAGTGTGGGTATGCAAAGCATTATCATGGACAGTATCCATTTCCGGCAGGAGCGGTACGACTTTAACCTGAATGATATATTGATGAAGCCAAGCAATACGGAACAATTGCAGGAGGTGATCATTTATGCTGAAAAACCACTGATACAATCAAAGGATGGAAATATAACTTTCAATGCGGGTGAATCTGCCATTGCGGCAGGAAGTAATGCGAGCGACCTGCTAAATAATGTACCCCTGGTATCAAAAGACCCGAATGGTAAGATAACGGTGCGGGGTAAAGAGCCCAAAATACTGATCGACGATAAACAGGTGGAGCTGAACCTGCAGCAACTGCAGTACCTGCTGGAATCATTGCCGGGCAGCTCTATTGAAAAGATAGAAGTAATGACAAACCCACCCCCGCAGTATGCGAATGAACAGGGGGGCGTTATCAATATAACTACCAAGAAGGGTAAAGTGGGCCGAAGCGGCCGCCTTAGCATTTCGGGAGGCAGCAGGGGTGAGGCAAATATGAATGGCAACTTCAGCTACCGCAAGCAGGGCTTTGCGGTGAGCATTAATGCGGGCATCGGTTATAACCGGCTGATCGGTGAAGGATATTCTATCCGCAATAATATCTATACGGACTCTTCTAATTTTTTTAATACCCGAAATAATTACCTGAATAAGAACTGGCGGCCAAATTTCCGGCTGAATATGGATTATGATATCAGTAAAACACAGTCGCTGAACCTGGTACTGCAATACAACCAGAATAATTATGATAACAGGAACACCACCGAGTATACTAACCTGAACCGCTTTGGCAATATATACCGGCTGAGTGAACGGACGATTTTAAATGATGGTGATAATTATAACCCGAATGCCAACTTTACCTATACTAAACGGGGAAAGACAGCCGGTGAATCACTAAAGATCATTACCGGGGCTAATTTTTCTATCAATAAATCGGACAGGGATTTCTTTCAGCAGTTCTTTAACCCCGATCATTCACCCAATGGCATCGACTCCACCCAGGAACAACTGACGGACAACCGCAGCAACGGCTATAACATACGGGTGAACTATGACCGCCCTCTTGCTAACAAGAAAACTTTTTTATCGTTTGGTACTTTTTATAACCGCAGCAACAGCCATGTAAATGTGAAT
>JAEUVL010000370.1 GCA_016786965.1 Chitinophagaceae bacterium | reverse complement strand
TTTGCCACTGAGGCACTGAAGAAATACAGTGTATTGGTTGCTGACTAGCTCTCTTCTTTTTCTTTTACCACTACGAGGTCTTTTATTTCTACCTGCATGGGCAGCAGCCCGATCTTTACGACGGCCCTTTTGCCCCGCAGTTCCATTACCTCTCCTACCTGGTGGTTCTTTTTCATTTTCACCTTCACCCCTATTTTTATATCGCCTCCCACTTCGCTGAATTTGGAATCGATCTTCTTCTGCATCTTGCTGACCACTTTCTTTTCATCTTTTTTAAAGAGCAGGGCTTCCATTTGCTTTACCACTTTGTTCTTGTTCTCTTCTTTTCTCCACTCCACCTGCAGTTGTTTCAGTTTGCGCTCCATGTCTTTCAGGTAAGCGATGCGGTCTTCGGCCACTTTGTTTTGCTCTTTCAGCAGTTCTACCTGCTGGCGGTGTTTTTCTTTGTCCATCACCTGCTGCATTTCTTTTTTCAGCCGCTCGTTGTCTTTGAGCAACTGGTGGAGATCTTTCTCCCTTTTTTCTATATGCTGCAGGTCCTGCTCGGTGCGGTTCAATAGTTTATCCAGGCGAAACTGGTCTTCATCCACGAGTTGCCGGGCCCGGTGAATAAGGTTTTTATCGAGCCCTATCCGCTCGGCGATGGAGAAGGTGTAGGAACTGCCGGGCTTTCCTACGAGCAGTTTGTAGAGTGGTTGTAAATTCTTTTCGTCGAAGGCCATGGCCCCGTTGATGATACCGGCTGTTTTTCCTGCCATGGCTTTCAGGTTCAGGTAGTGGGTGGTCACAATACCAAAGGCATGCTTCTTGGAGAGTTCCTGCAATATCACTTCGGCAAAAGCGCCGCCCAGGCTGGGATCGCTGCCGCTGCCGAGTTCATCGATGAAAAACATGGTGCGGCCATTGGCGTTCTCCATGAAATGCTTCATGTGGAGCAGGTGGCTGCTATAGGTGCTGAGTTCAAACTCGATGCTTTGTGTGTCGCCGATATGGATCATCAGTTGTTTGAAGATGCCAAACTGCGAGGAGGGATGCACCGGCACG
>JAEUVL010000363.1 GCA_016786965.1 Chitinophagaceae bacterium | reverse complement strand
GGTAAAAGTAGGATTGCCCAAAGGCACGAAGGATACCAAGGCCAAACAAGACATTATGGTGTCTATTGATAAAGACCAGCAGTATTCTATCGGCAACAAAAGAGTGCCTTCTGACCTGTTTGACTCACTCTTATCGCAGGAGATAAGAAGATACCGGGCCATCAGGGATACACCTGTGGTGGTGATCAATGCAGATACAAGTGCCTTTTACGGCGAAGTTTTCCGGGTAATGCGGATCGCCAAAAGAGATTCAGCAAAAGTGGTGGCCAAGATAGAGCAATAATGTTTTTAGCGTACCTCATTTTTTCAGACCGGACCTTATCATCCGGTCTTTTTGTTGCATATCCTTTTTTATTTCCGGTAAAAAGCCTTCCGACTGCAACAAATCCATCGTAGCATTGCCAAGGTCTTCGTGTATTTCAAAATACAGGTGCCCTTCAGTATTAAGATGCTGTTTGGCAAAACGGGTAATTGCTTTATAAAAAAGCAGGGCATCATTATCCGGCACGAATAGGGCAATACCGGGTTCATACTTCAGTACATTGGGTTGCATTTGTTCTTTATCCTTACCAGGCACATAGGGTGGGTTACTTACAATGATATCGAATGAGGGCAGACGTTCCCAGTTTGTTTCGTTTAAAATATCAAGGTGCAAAAAGTTGATCTCTGTGCCGAGTGCTGATGCGTTCTTTTTTGCCACATTTAAGGCCGCTTCGCTGATATCAACAGCCCATACATCAGCCTTGCGGATCCTTCTTTTTAAACTGATGGGGATACAACCGCTGCCAGTGCCGATGTCCAGTATCTTTAATTCATTTACCGGAAATTTACAATTGGCGATGATCCACTCCACCAGTTCTTCAGTCTCGGGACGGGGTATCAGTACATTATTATCCACGTACAACTTTAAGTTACCAAACCAGGATTGATTAAGAACATACTGCACTGGTTCCTGCTGTAACAGTCTGTTGGCATATTACAACAATTGTTTTTCATCAGCCAGTGTAATGGAAGCATTCTTATAGATCATACGTTCTGCTTTGGCAGAACCGGTGATGTATTCCATCACCCAATCAGTGATCTGGCCGGCTTCACTGTCTGAATAAATGGTACGGAGATTATTCAATAAATAATAAGTGGCTTCCTGTATCGTCATAAAAGCAAACTTACAACGTGGGCAGTGAAAATAAATGATGGTTTTAGAAAGCCCAACTGCCCTTGCGGAATGGGCTATATTTGCGGCGTTGAATTATGTCATCTATTATGCAGCCAATATATATGCTCCGATGCCTGCAACTGGCCCGGTTGGGTGCCGGGAATGTAGCGCCGAATCCTATGGTGGGGGCGGTGCTGGTGCATAATAACATTATTATTGGTGAAGGCTGGCACAAGCAGTATGGGCAGGCCCATGCAGAAGTGAACTGCATTAATGAGGCGATTGAAAAGGGGCATAGAGACAAATTAAACCAGTCAACCCTGTATGTTTCGCTGGAGCCCTGCGCACATTTTGGTAAAACACCTCCCTGCGCCGACCTGATCATTAAGCATCATATCCCCAAAGTGGTGGTTGGTTGCCGTGACCCATTTGAAGAGGTGAACGGAAAAGGTATCGAGAAAATGCAGGCGGCCGGGGTATTGGTTGACCTGGTGGGGGGAGAATTGGAGAAGGAATGTATCACATTAAACAAACGGTTCTTTACATATCATACAAAACGGCGGCCCTATGTGGTACTGAAATGGGCACAAACAGGTGATGGATTTATTGCCCCGTTAGATATTCTGCCAACAGAAACTTCCGGCGACACTGTTATTAAAAGGCTGCTTATCAGTAATGAGTATTCTAACCGCCTGGTGCATAAATGGCGAAGTGAGGAAGCGGCCATCCTGGTGGGAACAAATACGGCGCTGAGGGATGATCCGTTACTAACGACAAGATCATGGACAGGCCCTTCGCCTATCCGGCTGGTACTGGATATGAATCTCCGCTTGCCCGCTTCTTTAAAGCTGTTCAACCGGGAAACAAGAACTATTGTTTTCAATGCGGTGAAGAATGAAGAGAATGAAAATCTGTTGTTTTACCGGATAGCGAAGGACACCAACATTATACAGGAATTGTTGAGTGCATTGTATAAACTACGCATACAAAGTGTGCTGGTGGAAGGAGGGGCTGCGTTGCTTGAGTCATTTATTACTGAAGGTGTATGGGATGAGATAAGAGTGATTACAAATGAAGAATTAATAATTAATAATGGCCTGAAAGCACCGGTGATACAATCTGCTGAAAAGATATATTCAGAGAAGGTGTTATCAGACACAATAGAAACGTACCATCCTCTAAAATACTGACCCTATACATGACCCCAGATTATTTTACAACCATTGAAAGCCCCTCTGTAGCAGAATATAAAGACCGGGGCAGCAAGTTTATTGCATATGCTTATCCACTAACGGACATAGCTGACTTTAAAGAAAAGCTGGCTGCCCTCAAAAAAGAACATCCTAAAGCGGTTCATCATTGTTTTGCATACCGGCTGGGAGTGGATGGGCTGTTGTTTCGGGTGAGTGATGACGGGGAGCCTTCGGGTACTGCCGGCAAACCTATTCTTGGCCAGATAGACAGTAAGCAGGTAACAAATGTGCTCATCATTGTGGTGCGATATTTTGGTGGCACCTTACTCGGAGTACCGGGTCTGATCAATGCGTATAAATCTGCCGCAGCGTTATCATTGCAATTGACGCCAGTAGTACAAAAACCGGTACTTATCAATTACCGGTTGCATTTCGACCATACACAAATACATGAAGTGATGAAGGTGATAAAGCAATTTGGTTGTGTGATACTGAAACAAGAGACCCAATTATTTTGCCTGCTGGAAACTGGTGTGCCCAAAAACCGGCTGGATGAAGTATTGTTCCGGCTGAATGATCTGCGAGCAGTGGAAATTGAAAAGTTATAAAGAGGTCTTATTTTTCCATGCCACTAACCATCAGTACAAAAGGGAGGAAAATAGTATCTAATATTGCCGCAAAAGGCAGTTTCAGGTAATTCCACTTATTGATCTTTGGACCATTTTCAATATTGAGCAAGAGATAATCAACATCTTTTCCATTTACCTGTATCGGTTTAGATGGGTAGTAGAGTAATACTATATGAGGGCCTTTCAGGTAAGTTCTTGTTTTGTGTGATAATTCAAAATAGTAGTCACGCCGGGCGTCAAGTATTGTTATCTTCTCTTGCGTTTCTCCCGCAGTCACGGAAGAATAAAATCCGGGAGTTATTATTTCTTTGAAGCACATTATTTCAATACCATAGGCCCTGTTATTGCCATACCGGAAAATTTGCTGATACGAACGATCCATGCTGAGGACATTGAGCTTTCTGGCTGTTGCTGAATCAAATTCGTGGGGATAATGCTGCTGGGGATTAAAGTTAGCAAGAACCGAATCCATCTTCAACACAAGATGGTAAGGCTGTGCTTTCTTTTTTTTATCAAGAGTGGCAACGAAGTTGATGACCAGTTTCCCGTCCTCCCGATAGGCTGACTGTATGGAATGTGCAGTTTGTTTTTTTCGGATGTACTTTGTGTTTTTGAGTATATCAGTCGTCAGAAAATAAACCTGGGCCCTGCTCTCCTGTTGCAATAGTGCCAGGAGTATAAAAAGCAAAATGATAAGTTTATTTTTTCTCATATTATCTACGGTTGATTGAACCGGCTACTCACCACCAGTTCCTTACTGCCTGGTGTGTACACATAAAACCCTTCGCCGGATTTGCTACCCAGTTTTCCGGAGGCAACCAATTCTTCCAGCAATGGGCAAGGGGTGTATTTATCGTTTTTAAAACCCTCATGTAAAACCTTCATGATGGACAAGCAAACATCCAGGCCGATCAGGTCGGCCAGTTGCAAAGGCCCCATCGGGTGTGCCATGCCCAGCTTCATGATAGTATCTATTTCTTCCACACCAGCAACGCCTTCATGCAGGCTGTACACGGCTTCATTGATCATTGGCATAAGAATGCGGTTGGCAATAAAGCCGGGAAAATCATTTACCACACAGGGCACTTTGCCCAGGTCTTTGCTCAAAGCAACTATGCTTTCCGTTACTTCTTTCGAAGTGGCCGGGTTGGTAATGATCTCCACGAGTTTCATGACTGGCACAGGATTCATAAAATGCATTCCTATTACAGCATCGGGACGGTTGGTGGCAGCAGCTATTTTGGTAATGGAAATAGAAGATGTATTGGTAGCCAGTACACAATCTGAGGGAGCTGATTCATCCATTTGGCGAAAAATATTCAGCTTGAGGTCCACATTTTCCGTGGCGGCTTCTACCACCAGCGATGCATTTTTTACGCCTTCGGCAATAGAATTGCTGGTTGTGATGTTTTTCAGAGTTTCGTCTTTCAGTTCTTTCCGGATGATCTCTTTGGCTACCATACGGTCGAGGTTTTTACCTATGGTGGCGAGAGCTTTATCCAACTGAGGTTGAGATACATCTATAAGTGTTACTTTATAGCCACGTTGCGCAAATACATGAGCAATGCCGTTTCCCATAGTACCGGCGCCGATTACGGAGATACCTCCATTTATAGTCATAAAGATTAAGATTTTTCTTAGCCCCTAAAGGGGAGTTTTGGAAACTGACCTTTAGGAAAATTGATTAATTGGTTGACAAGCAAATGTAAGCAGTTCAATAGAATTACCAGATCTACAAGTGTCCGCTGGTTAGCGGAAGGAACGATGCTATGAAAAACTAATGCTGGGAAAAAATAAAACTGTAATTCCTGTAGTAAATGATAGAGAATATACAGACTGGCTAATATAAGTCCTTCTTTTGGGGGCAGAGGGTTGTCCTAATTCTTATTCTTAAAATCTCCCCTCTTCCAGGCCTGTATAAAATCAGCCCAGGCAGCCGGGTTGAAGATATTCTGAGGAGGCGTTTGCCCGTTATAGACTGCCTTATTGGCAATTCTGTTGAACTGTACCCTGGTGGCCTCGCCGCCATCGCCGGGCACGGTCCGCATCAGGATACGACGCTTGGTGGCATCGGTATTCTTGCGGGCAATTTCGTAATCATCGTCGGGCACTTTATTATTCACAAAATCGCGGGCAAACTGTGCTGCGGTAGGCCGGGGTTTTATGATCGTGGCCGGCAGGTACACGGTATCTACCACCATCAATTGCACCACACTGTATTGGTTGCCTTCAAGATTGCGGGGAATAGTGATGGTTTTGGGTTTGTAAGTAACGTGGGTAAACTCCACCTGGTCGCCTTTCAGCACCACAATAGAGAATACACCCTGCGCATTGGAAATAGTACCCCTGTTTTGGCCTTTAACCACCACACTTACAGCAGGCACTCCCACCAGGCTATCTGCCGTCATCACCACACCAAATAATTGTACCACCGAGTCACGGGAAGTTTCAAATTGTGCATCAGCCGCTTTAGGAAGGGTAAAAAGCAGTATAGTTGTATAAAGTATAAATTTCTTCACTGCGCCAAAAATAAAGACAAGTTGCTGATTTCGTAAAACAAATTGCTGCTGGTATTGGTTAACTTTGCGCTTCTAAAGGAGTTTTAACATTTAGTTCTATTTAACCAAAAGTCATTGGAGCCGGGAAGCTGGTAATACGATGATTACCTGCCCCATCCGAAGGTTGGTCTTGTTCTCAGATAGTCCTGTTAATGCTTAGTAAATGGAGTACATACAGGCTAATAAACGGTTCAAGCGTCAATAACAGGATGATACTCTGCCGGGTGAGCCTCGGGTCATTAACAGGTGGAAGAGCATATTGGCATGGTTGAGGGTCTCGCAAAAGTCTCGCAAAAGTCTCGTGAAAGTCTTGTGAGTGTCTCGTGAGTGTCAGGTGAATTTTGGCGGAGATAGTGAGTTTTGTGGCAATGGCGGATAGATGGAATGCGTGGTATGGTTGCTTTTTTTTGTAAAAACGAAGTACAGGATATAAAATTATTATGATGACAACAGAAAAAATACTTGAAGCCCTCAGTAACGTACAGGAACCTGACCTGGGTAAAGATCTTGTAACGCTGAACATGGTTAAAGACATCGAGATAAATGGTAATGATGTGTCCTTTACCATAGTTCTTACGACACCGGCCTGTCCTATGAAGGATATGATGGCAACAGCCAGCACCAATGCAGTAAAACTGCTGGTGAACAAAGAAGCCAATGTGAAGGTGAACTTTACTTCCAATACGACTACCAAACGTACCGATCCCGGTACTGTATTGCCGAAGGTGAAAAATATTATTGCCGTGGTAAGCGGCAAAGGGGGCGTGGGAAAATCGACCGTATCTGCTAACCTGGCATTGGCCTTATCACAAGGAGGTGCAAAAGTAGGGTTGATGGATGCAGATATTTATGGCCCTAGTGTGCCCATTATGTTTGGTGTACGGGGAGAAAGGCCGATGATGATGGATATTGAAGGAAAAGGAATGATCATTCCACTGGAGCGGTTTGGTATAAAACTTATTAGTATCGGCTTGCTGGTTGATGAAAAGAATGCTGTTGTTTGGAGAGGCCCGATGGCAAGCAGCGCCATCCGGCAATTTGTGACTGATGTTTTTTGGGAGGAACTCGATTACCTGGTAGTGGACATGCCACCCGGTACCGGCGATATACACTTAACACTGATGCAAACCGTACCCGTAACCGGCGCTGTAATTGTAACTACACCACAGGATGTTGCACTGGCGGATGCGAAAAAGGGTATCGCCATGTTTGGCCAGGCCCAACTGAATGTGCCCGTAATAGGACTGGTGGAGAACATGAGTTATTTCACTCCGGCGGAATTACCTGATAATAAATACTACATTTTTGGTAAAGATGGGGGAAAGCGCCTGGCAGATGAGTATGATAGTCCGTTCCTGGGACAAATACCTTTGGTACAAAGTATACGGGAAGGTGGCGACCAGGGAGTGCCCATTATGATGAGCGATGATATGATCACCCGAAAGTCTTTTGAGGGCTTTGCGGCACAGGTGGTAAGAAGCATTGCTATGCGTAATGCAAATATGAGTGCAGAGAAGATCGCAGAGACGGTGGAGTAATTTGAAGATTTACGGTTATCGTGGAATTGCAAATAATTTTATTACATGTATAATTATCCTCATTATAAGGAAGAAGATAAGCGGCTTGTGATCGACTTCATGCGGAAGCATCCGTTCGTTACAATGGTCGGAGCAGATGCGAAAGGTAGGGTGGCCGCTACGCAGATACCCGTGTTAATAGAAGAGAGGGATGACAAACTTTTTCTTACCGGGCATATTGCCAAGAAGATGGACCATGAAAGAACCTTTGCTGAAAACCCTAAAGCCCTGCTTATATTTACCGGTGCACACGCCTATGTAAGTGGAACATACTACACAGGTAATCTGCAACAGGCGAGTACGTGGAACTACATTTCTATTCATGCCCGTGGCGAGATAAAATGGATGGATGAGGGAGGACTAAGAAACCTGCTGAAAAAACTGAGTCTTCACTTTGAGAACAATAATAGCGCTTCAACCACTATATATGACAACCTTCCTGCTGAGTATACAGATAAGCTGATAAAAGCCATCGTAGGATTTGAGATGGAAGTAACAGAATTAGAGAATGTACACAAGCTGAGCCAGAACCGGGATGAAAAAAGCTACGACAATATTGTAAAAGAACTGAAGCAGCAGGATGGAGATGCAAAAGAAATAGGTGAACTGATGGAGCTGCGTAAACCCAATGTATTCCCCTCATGAAAAAATATTTTATAATATCCATTCTGTTATTCATTCTATCCTGCTCTCAAACTAAGAAGATGAATAATGCGTCAACCACCACAGCCAGTGAGAAGTATGTACAGGGTGAATTTGACAAGCAAGGCCACCGTGGTTGCCGTGGTCTGATGCCGGAAAATACCATACCCGCCATGCTGAACGCACTTGGATTAGGTGTGACCACATTGGAAATGGATGTTGTTATTACAAAGGATAAAAAAGTGATCCTTTCACATGAGCAGTGGTTTGGGCAAGAGATCACTACCAAGCCCGACGGCAGTTACATGGGCGAAAGAGAAGAGCGAAAATTCAACATTTATTGGATGACCTATGAACAAACCCAAACCTTTGATGTGGGAATGAAACCTCATCCCCGCTTTCCGCAGCAACAAAAGATGAAAGTAACTAAGCCCCTGCTGGCCGATGTGATAGACAGTGTGAAGAAAGATATGATGACAAGGAGGCGCCCTTTTCCATACTATAATATTGAAACAAAGACCAATCCTGAATTTGACGGGGTATTCAATCCAAAACCAGATGAGATCATAGAACTGATCATGGCCGTAGTAAAAGAGAAACAGATAGAAGACTATGTGATCATCCAGTCATTTGATTTCCGCACCTTGCAGTACCTCCATGAAAAATATCCCGCTATTAAAACAGCTATGCTGATAGAAGATTTTGACAAGCGAACGCTGGAAGAGCAACTAAAAGCATTGGGCTTTACACCCACCATATACAGCCCCGCTTTCTCATTAGTGAATGAAAAGCTGCTGAAGAAATGCCATCAGCAGAACATGAAGGTCATTCCGTGGACGGTAAA
Organism: Chitinophagaceae bacterium; assembly: GCA_016786965.1. Taxonomy (GTDB): domain Bacteria; phylum Bacteroidota; class Bacteroidia; order Chitinophagales; family Chitinophagaceae; genus JJ008. The sequence continues at coordinate 1,176 of JAEUVL010000363.1, read as the reverse complement.
TGATAAAGCAAAGATCAATGAATTGAAAACGATGGGGGTGGATGGCATCATTACAGATTATCCGAATCTGTTCAATGAGTAAATTAAAACTCAGGTAAGTTCTTTTCGCTCAAACCCAGCCAATCCAGCGCATTTTGATACATCAGTTTACGGGTGATCTTTTTCCCCAGGTCCATTTTCTCTATCAGCCTGCCGGGTTTGTGCTCTCCCAGTGGAAATGGATAATCACTTCCCAGGCAAATATTGTCTTCACCCATTATGTCCAGCAGGTAGGCCATGGCCTTCTTGTCATGCACCAAACTATCCACCCAAAATTTGCCGATATAATCTCTTGGATTAATAGGATTGTCAACTGCTGTCAGGTCCGGACGAACTTTAAACCCATGTTCTATTCTTCCTAGGGTAAAGGGAAATGAACCGCCGCCATGTGCAAAGGCCACCCGCAGGGCGGGAAATTGCTCGAACACCCCTCCAAATATCATGGAGCAGATAGCCCTGGATGTTTCTGCCGGCATACCCACCAACCATGGGAGCCAGTATTCCTGCATATGGGCTTCACCCATCATCTCCCACGGGTGAATGAACAGGGCGCAGCCCAATTTTTCAGCGGCTTCATAAAAAGGAAAGAAGGATTTGTCCGAGAGGTTCTTTCCATTGATGTTTGAACCGATCTCCAGCCCAGGCATTTTCAAATGCTTCATGCACCGTTCCATTTCTTTAATGGAGAGATCAACATCCTGTAAAGGCACCGTACCTAACCCGATGAAATGGTTTGGTTCTTTGCTTACTGTCTCCGCAATATGGTCGTTAAAAAAACGGGCAGTTTCTGCTCCGTCATCCGGTTTGGCCCAGTAATTAAATAATACAGGAATGGTGGAGAGTACCTGGATGTCCACACCCGTCTCGTCCATTTCTTTGCGGCGTACCTCTTCTTTGAAACAATTTTCCTCTACTACCCGAAATAGTTTGTCACCCTTCATCATGCAGGCTTCACAGTTGCGGTGCTCCAAATGAATAAACTCACCGTAACCAAACTTTTGTGCCCAGTTCGGTATTTTATCGGGCATGATGTGCGTATGGATGTCTATTCTCATAAAGTTGAAAAGTTGGTAAGTTGACGTGTTGACAGGTCTTAAGATTCAGGAATGATTTAATTCGGGAGGATCACTTGTTAAC
>JAEUVL010000357.1 GCA_016786965.1 Chitinophagaceae bacterium | reverse complement strand
GTATACCTGATCTCACCTTCAAATTCCTTCTGTGCCGCTGTATCTGCTGAGATAAATGCTGCCAGTAGTATAAGAATGTATTTCATGCTAAAAAAATAAAACCGGCAATATTGCCGGTTTTAAAAGTATTGAAAAATATCGGGATTGATTATCAGGCCACGCCTTTCAGTTTTTTGATGGCTTCATTCAATTTGGGTACTATTTCAAATGCATCACCCACAATACCATAGTCGGCTGCTTTGAAGAAAGGTGCTTCCGGGTCTTTATTGATCACCACTATTACTTTGCTCCTGTTTACTCCGGCCAGGTGCTGGATGGCACCGGAGATACCAATAGCGATATACAGATTGGGAGCAATGGCAAATCCTGTTTGTCCCACATGCTCATTATGAGGACGCCAGTGTGCGTCTGCTACCGGGCGGCTGCAGGCAGTAGCGGCGTGTAATGTTTTGGCAAGATCTTCCACCATGCCCCAGTTCTCAGGTCCTTTCAGGCCGCGGCCTGCACTTACCACCACTTCCGCTTCTGTTAATACCACTTCGCCACTTGCCTTGGATACGTTGGTCACTTTTACTTTTGGTGCATCCACGGTTGCAGCAAACATTGCTACTTCTGCAGTACCTTCGCCGGCAATAGTTTGGTAAGCATTAGGGCTAAGCGCTACTATCTTAATGTCGGTTGTAACAGCAATATTGGCAAATGCTTTACCAGAAAATACGTTCTTCTTTACTACGAATCCACTGCTGGTATCTGGTAAGGCTACTGCACCGGAGATCAAACCGGCTTTCATCCGAACGGACAGGCGTGGGGCGATAGCTTTACCGGTAGCATTGTTGGAAAAAACGATCACTTTAGCACCAGCAGCTTCAGCGGCCTGTGCAATTACTTTAGTAAAAACCTGCGCATCAAGGTGGTTCAATGAATCATTGGACACATGATGGATCTTTTTCACACCGTATTTGCCCAGAGAAGCAAGGTCATCACTTACGGCGCCAAGTACGACTCCTTCAGCAGTAGTTCCCAGTTGCTCTGCTACTTTAGCGCCATAGGTTAGTGCTTCCAGGGAAGCTTTTTTCACATGACCTTCTGCGGTATCGATAAAAATTAAAACTGACATATTAATAAGTTACAGGTTAAGAGTTGTAGTTACAAGTTATATTGCTTTTGCTTCTTCATGCAGTAAGCGGACCAATTCCTCTACATTATCTGCCGCTACTAACTTTACACCGGCCTTAGCAGGAGGCAAACCAAATCCTGCTACGCTGGTCAATGATTCGGCAGCTACTGGTTCCACCACTTTCAATGGTTTTGTTCTGGCAGCCATGATGCCCCGCATATTGGGTATTCTGGCTTCCGCCATTCCTTTTTGAGAACTTACTACTACCGGCAGCTCCACTTCGTTCACTTCTTCGCCGCCTTCTATCTCACGGGTGATGGTGGCTTTGTTACCGGCCAGTTCGAATTTGGTGGCCAGGGAAATATAGGGTTTATCTAACAGCTCAGCTACCATACCGCCGATAGAGGAGCCGTTATAGTCAATCGTTTCTTTACCGGTAAGTACCAGGTCATAGCCGCCCTGTTTGGCGACTTCGGCTATTTGCGAAGCGATATAAAAGCTATCGTGACTGTCTGCATTTACACGAATGGCTTCATCGCCGCCGAGGGCCAGTGCTTTGCGGATGATCGGTTCGGCATCAGCTGCACCGACTGTAACCAAATGAATGGCAGT
>JAEUVL010000323.1 GCA_016786965.1 Chitinophagaceae bacterium | reverse complement strand
GAAGAAAATATACGGCAGGCAGAAGCCACTAATTATGATGATGCCACTTTCAACCTGTTGTTCAAAGATGAACTGCAGGAAAGGGAAGTGGCCAGGATATTACTTGAATATGGAATAAAAAAATGGAACGAAGAAAAGCTGGTAGCAGAATATATTTTTGAAGAGATGGTGGATGAAAGCCTGATCGATAATCCGGAAGTTATCCGGCTTATTGCAGTATTTAAAGAACTGCTGGAAACCAGCGCCGCAACGGCCAACAGAAGTTATTTTATCCACCACCCGGATACAAAACTCAGCGCCTTTGCTGTATCGCTTCTAAATTTCCCGTATGAAGAAAGTCAAAAATGGAAAGAAGATTTCAATCCAAATCCGGGATATCAAAAAAATTTAACCGAACAGAGTTATGAGGACTTCATGAAGACAATTGCAAAAGGTAATGAGCATTTGCTTATGAGTTTTTTGAAAATTGCAGAAGATAAAACACATGTAGAAGTTGAGTCGGTTTTAAATCGTTTAAAAATGCGGAAAATTCAGAGAATGATACAAGAAAATCAGATAGACTTAGAAAAATGCCATACCAAGGAAGAGCAAAACATCTTAAGTATGACTAAAGATCATCTTAAAAAAATGGAGGAAGAATTAGATCGAGTGCATGAGCACCTTAAGAAAGAGCAACTTGAAATTGCTAGAAAATCTGGCTCTGTAATCATTCGCTAATTTTCTCTATCAACATATCACTATATGATACGTCAATAAGATCTTCAGGCAGCACTCTAAACTGTTCCAAATAAAAATCGCACTGCTCCTTCAGTTGTCCCTGCGTCATCTCCTCTGCAAACCTGTTACCTGCTTCTATTTCCACAAAAGAACCAAGCCCCGGTACTTCATCTATATGAAACTTCACATTCCCGATATAATAAATCTCCCGGTGTTTCTCCACTATCACTTTTATTCCGTTTGATCTGGTGAGCACTTCCTTCAATCCGGTTGCATCTTCTACTTTTACCAGGTTGAAATGAGAATCCTTCGGACCAGCCTGGTTGCTTCGCTCATAAAATATCAGGTTATTCTCAATATTTCCTTCCCGGAGTTTTAATCTTCCGTTGGGCACATTGAAATAAGTATCAGTTTGATGGTCCAACCCTTTAAACTCGGCGTGGTTGTCCATAAGATAATCCCTTATGAACTCCGGATTTCCACATTTAGCTTTGATCTCTACGTTCAGAAAAGCCATGTATATTTTTTTAGAAATGGGAATTTACAGAACAAGCCTGTACGACTCAAAAGAAAAAAGGTTTGCTGTATAAACAACAAACCTCAATACATTAAAAAACTGGTTACTTACCCGGCAACTGCCGTTGCTTCTCTTTTCCTGGAAGAAGCGACTTCTCCGTCACGGGCATTTTCTTCCCCCTTTACGAAACGCATAGCACTCCACACATGGTCCAGTTCCACTCTTTCTATGCTCTCATAGCCTTCGCCAGTCAGGCGGTTCCAGCTACGGTCACGATTAAGGTCGGTCACGATCTTCGAGGTGCTTTTGGGATAAGCCACCCAGAATTTTGAACCGTCTCTCAGGGAAGGCATCACATCTTTAAGGATACCGTTCAGTTGATTTTCGCTAACGGCGAATACCAGTGCAAAATCAATCTTCCGTGTTTTAAGCAGCGGCGTCATGTTTTTGCAGAAGGATAATTTACTGAATTGTTTCTCGATGGAAGAAGGCAAACCCTGAATTAAAAGATTCTTTTCGTCTGCCAGTTGTAACTTTTCAAAAACAGTTTGTGACATACTTTGAAGCTATTTTAAAGGTTCCTGCCGGTTTACTGGTTCGGAGATGCACCGGCAGCGTTCTCAAGAAGGGAGTGCAAAGATAACTAAAAATTACGGGTTGTTAAAGGAATAACACAATAAAATCCTTTCCTGTCAATCATTTCAGGGGATATTGAAGGCTATTTGCTCTTAATTACCTACTGGTTTATACACTTTTAAAGCTTCCGGCATAAATCTCTTTAATTCCTCAATTCTTCTGCCTTCAGATGGGTGGGTACTTAAGAATTCGGGGGGGCTTTGGCCGTTGCTGGCTTTTTCCATTCTTTCCCAGAGCCCGATCGCCTCCTGGGGATTATATCCCGCCATAGCGGTAAATAAGAGACCGTATTGGTCGGCCTGCAATTCATGCTTACGGGAAAAAGGCAGCATCACAGCTACATTGGAACCAACGCCATAAGCACTCATGAAGAGATTCTGTGTTTCCTGCGGCTTATTGGACACTGCTACGGCAAGCGCCACACCACCCAATTGCTGCAATAATCCCTGGCTCATCCGCTGGTTACCATGTTGCAACAGGGCATGACATACTTCATGGCCCATTACGGCTGCCAGGGCAGCTTCGTTTTGTGTTATCGGCAATATCCCCGTATACACCACTATTTTTCCACCAGGCATGCACCAGGCATTCACCGCTTTGTCTTCCACCAGGTTATATTCCCATTTGAAGCCTGTAAGCTTTTCCGACATGTTCTTTTCCGCATAATATGTTTCCACCGCTTTCGTAATGCGCTGTCCCACCCTTCTTACCATCTCTGCATCCCGGTTATTAGAAGTTCCCACCACTTTATTCTTAGATAAAAAAGACTGGTATTCCTGTACCGCCATATTCTGCAATTCTGTTTCAGGCAACAGAGTTAATTGACTTTTGCCGGTCAGCGGATTTTTTGAACAAGCAATTATTAATGCACAGACAATAAAAAGAGAAGTGATTTTCTGTATCATGTTATAAAGTTTTTACTGTGACGCTTACTTGTGTGGCGAGGTTGGCACAAATAATATCCATTTGGAATCTCAAGTTAAGAATTTTTACATTCTTAATCCTGCTGAAGAGATGATGTATCACGACGCCGTTGCTTGCGGCGGTCACGACCTTTTAATATAGGCACTTTACTTTCACTGCCTTTTAATAAACGGCCAATATTCTTTTGATGCGTTAATAAAACCATTAGAGCTACTGCTATTGCGAATATCCTGTAAGCAGGATTATCAACATTGAAAATAACGAGTATAAAGATCGGGAAAGCTATACTTGCAAGGATTGAACTTAACGAAACAAAACGGGTAAGATATAGCACCAGCATAAAGATGCCCACACAACTAAGCGCCGTCCAGGGAGAGATGCCCAGTACTAATCCGAATAATGTAGCCACCCCTTTACCACCCCGGAAATCTGCCCATATCGGAAAAATATGACCAATAACGGCTGCCAGACCCAAACCGGTTTGGAGGTTCTGCAGGTTTACTTCACTGTCAGCATATTCAGGTAATAAGAGAGCAAGTTTTACAGCCGCAATTCCTTTGAGCATATCCGTCAGCATCACCATGGTTCCCCATTTAGGGCCCAATACCCTGTAAGTATTCGTGGCACCGGCATTGCCACTGCCATAGTCCCGTATGTCTATGTCAAAAAAATGTTTACTGACCCAAACAGAAGTGGGAATGCTGCCTATCAGATATGCCAGAACAATCAGAAGTAGTTCGTTCATAGAACCTTTATACAAACTTCTTTTTTGTAAAGAAGTGAAGTACAAAAATACACAAATTTGATAACCGGTAACATTAATTTAATGAACAGGAAATAATGTGTTAATGACTGAACCTTAAGCTGATCCATTTGTTTAGTTCTGTTCTTTTACAGGGTTTCAGCAGGTATTTCCCAGCAGTTGCCAGTATATCAGCTTCATCTTCCACTAAAAGGCCACTCAGCACCAGACTCCCATTGGTCGTCAGCCCTGAAGCCAATACTTCCATATTGTCCAGTATCACATTCTTATTAATGTTGGCAAGGATGATGTCGAACAACATACCCCTTTCAGCAGTATCTCCTTTTTCAAGCTCGATGCGGGTGCAATTATTTCTTTGCCCGTTTTCCCTTGCATTATCAATGCTCCAGTCATCATAATCTACCGCTATCACCCGGTCCGCTCCCATTTTCTCCGCCAGGATGGCCAGCACCCCGGTGCCGGTGCCAAAATCAAATACAGTTTTATGGGTAAAATCAATTCCCTGCATTTGCTGTATCATCATATAAGTGGTGGCATGGTGGCCGGTGCCAAAGCTCATTTTGGGAGTGATGATGATCTCATGGGCCACCCCTGGAACAGGCGGGTGAAAATCAGCCCGCAAGCCTACCCATGGTGCTCCGTTTACTATATCATCCACCACCACCGGTTCAAAGTTGGATTCCCAGACAGCATTCCAATTCGTTTCCTCTATAATAGTTTGGGAAAAAGAAACACTATTTTTCGCAGCCAGGTCTTTCAGGGCCCCTTCATCAAAGTCAGCCGATGGGATAAATGCCTTCAGGCTTCCCTCCCCTTCTTCAAAACCTTCAAAGCCAAGAATGGTAAGTTCCGCAAGCAGCAGGTCAGATTCCTCGGCAGAGATGGATTGAAATTCGATTTGAATATAATTTGCCATAAGTCAATTAATATACAAGTTAGCCACGAAGACACATCAATTCACACGAAAAGAATTTTAATTCATCGGTGTGCTTCCGTATTCCAAAATAAGATAGCGAAAAAAAATAGCCTCAAAACGATGAGGCTATTAATACTATTGGAGTCCAAACTCTCCGCCAACCGGTGGAGCTTGGAGGATTAATTCTGTCTTTCTTCCTGCCTTGGGCCTTGTCCGTCTGGCTTTGGTATCAGGATCTTTCTCGACAATTTGAACTTGCCTGATTTAGGGTCTGTACCGATCAGCTTCACTTTCATCTGGTCGCCTTCTTTTACGATGCCTTCCAGTGTTTCCAGTCGTTTATGGCTGATCTCGCTGATGTGTACCAACCCTTGCTTACCGGGCAGGAATTCCACAAAAGCACCAAATGGCATGATGGATTTCACCGTAGCATCATATACATCACCCACCTGCGGAACAGCTACAATGCCTTTGATCCATGAAACAGCTTTCTCCACACCATCCTTATTGGCACTGAAGATGCTGATCTCACCCATATTGTTCTTCTCTTCCAGGTTGATGGTAGTACCAGTTTCCCTTTGGATCTCCTGTATCACTTTACCACCTGGCCCGATCACCGCACCAATGAATTCTTTATCAATGAACAGCTTCACCATCCGCGGAGCATGTGGCTTCACATCATTCCTTGCTTCCGGTATGGTAGCATACATAGCATCCAGTATATGCAGACGGCCCGCTTTGGCTTGTGCCAGTGCCTGGCGCATTACGTCCATGCTCAGTCCGTCCACTTTAATGTCCATCTGCACACCGCAAATACCATCACGGGTACCAGTTACTTTAAAGTCCATATCTCCCAGGTGGTCTTCATCACCAAGGATATCGGTAAGTACGGCAAACTGCCCGTCTTTACTGATCAGGCCCATCGCCACACCCGAAACGTGTTTCGGAATAGCAATACCCGCATCCATTAATGCCAGCGAACCGGCACAAACAGTAGCCATAGACGAGGAACCATTTGATTCAAGAATATCACTTACCACCCTCACCGTGTATGGGAAATCGCCACCAGGCATCATCTGCTTCAGCGAACGCATCGCCAGGTTACCATGCCCTACTTCACGACGGCCCACGCCACGCATCATTTTCACCTCACCCGTTGAGAACGGAGGGAAATTATAGTGTAAAAAGAATTTAGAATAATCTGAAACAGCCGCACTTTCAATCAGTGTAGAATCTAATGGAGTTCCTAAAGTAACTGTTGTAAGAGATTGAGTTTCACCTCTTGTAAACAATGCCGCACCATGTGGAGAAGGCAATACATCTACTTCCATATCAAGCGGACGAACCTCATCCAGCTTACGACCATCCAATCTCACTTTATCATTCAGGATCATATCTCTAACCACATAATACTGCAAGTCTGCATAATAGGTTTTTGCCCATTTTTTCACATCCTCCGGCAGACTGTCTCCTTCCTCTTTGATGTATTCCTTTCTCAGGTATTCCATCAGTTCGTCCTGTATAGCAGCAAACTTATCAGAACGGTCATGCTTGGCCAATGCACCTTTCGCTACCGCATATACTTTCTCCTTGGCAAAGGCATTT
>JAEUVL010000294.1 GCA_016786965.1 Chitinophagaceae bacterium | reverse complement strand
TATTCGCCGCCTGACTTAACCCTACTTAAACACGAAAACAGTGAGATTAAAAAGTTTAGAAATCAAGGGCTTCAAGAGTTTTGCTGATAAAACAGTAGTCACTTTTGACGATAATATTACCGGCATCGTGGGGCCGAATGGCTGCGGTAAATCCAACATCGTGGACAGCATACGCTGGGTGATCGGCGAACAAAAGATCAGTCACCTGCGTAGTGAGAATCTGGACAGCTTAGTGTTCAACGGATCTAAAACCCGCAGCGCCAGCGGCCTCGCCGAGGTGAGCCTTACTTTTGAGAATACCAAGAACCTGTTGCCAACTGAATTCAGCACGGTGACCGTGACCCGTAAATTCTATAAAAGTGGTGAAAGTGAATATCGCCTGAACGATGTACAATGCCGCCTGAAAGATATCCAGAACCTGTTTATGGATACCGGAGTCAGCACGGACTCTTATGCCATCATTGCCCTGGACATGGTGGACGACCTTATCAAAGACAAAGACAACAGCCGCCGCAAAATGCTGGAACAGGCGGCAGGAATTTCCATTTATAAAACCCGGAAGAAAGAGGCTAAACAGAAACTGGAAGCTACTGAAAGCGACCTGGCCCGTATAGAGGACCTTCTCTTTGAGATCAACAACCAGTTAAAAGCCCTGGAAAGCCAGGCCAAAAAAGCAGAGAAGTACCACGAGATCAAAAAAGACTACCGGGAAATAAGCATTGAGCTGGCAAAAGCATCACTGGAAGGGTTCAATCTTACCTATAAAGACCTGAACGAGCAGCAGGAAACCGAGACAGATAAGAAAATAAGATTAGAAGCTGAAATAGGAACCGAGGAGGCAGTGCTGGAGCAGCAGAAACTGGAGTTCGTTGAGAAGGAAAGGCAGTTGCAAAGCATGCAGCATGCTTTCAACGACATGGTGCAGATGGTTCGTACGAAGGAGAATGAAAAAAATCTGTCGGCCCAGCGCCTGGAGCACCTGACAGAGAAAGAAAGCAGCCTGAAAGACTTTTTGCAAAAAGCAGAAGGTAACCTGAAGGGTATAGATGAGAGTATTGGGTTTACCAATATGCAGGTGGAAGAAGAGCAAAAAGCCCTGGAAATATTGAATGAGCAACTGGCGCAGTTGAATAACGATGTGAATGCCCGCAAAGAAGTGCTGGATGAAAAAAGGGAATCGCTGAACACTTTGCGCAGCGAATACCAGCAAATACAACGCAGCCAGTTTGATGCGGAAAAGAAAGTAGCGGTAGCCGATACATCCGTGCAGAACCTGCAACGGGTGATCAGCCAGATGGAAGAGGAGCGGAAGCAGCGGGAAGAACAGCGCCATCACCTGGATAATGACCGCTTGCTGAAAGAAAAGGAACTGGGTATTAAAAAAGTGGACCTGGAACAACTGCAACATCACCAGGAAAATACCAAGGAGCAGATACTGCAAACACAATCAGTGTTGGACAGCCTCCGTAATAACCTGGCAGAAGAAACCCGTAAACTCGATGCGAAGAAAAATGAGCATGATCTGCTAAAAAGCATGATCGACTCCATGGAAGGCTATCCCGATTCGGTGAAATTCTTACATAACAATGAGAACTGGAATCACAGTTCACCTATTTTATCGGATGTGCTGTATGTAAATGAAGAATACAGAACAGCGTTGGAGAATGTGCTGGAACCATATCTCAGTTATTATGTAGTGAATGATCTGTCTGAAGGGCTGAAAGCCGTTCATTTATTAGATGAGAATAAGAAAGGGAAAGCGAATTTCTTCTTATTAGACAAGATCAATGCCGGTGATGCAACAGTAGCGGCCCATTCATTAGAAGGTGCTATACCAGCACTGAGTGTGGTGGAAGTGGATGGTAAGTATAAAAAACTGGCTGAACATTTACTGGGTAATGTATTTATTGCTGACAGTGAAGATGCCCTGCAAAACAGTAATGGTTTTGTGGTGATAGAAAAGCATGGTAAATATGTAAAAGGGAAATACTCTCTGACGGGCGGCAGTGTGGGACTGATAGAAGGGAAGAAGATCGGCCGTGCCAAGAACCTGGAAAAACTTCAGGATGAGATAATGGAACAGGATACCGTGGTGGAAGCGTTGCGCTCAGAAATACAGAGCCGTCATAATGAAGTGATCGCCTTCAACGAAGACCTGCGGGAAACCGCTATCAGGGATACGGAAAGAGAAATTCAGCAACTGACCAACGAGGTCTTTTCCCTGCATAACAAACTGGAGAACCTGCATTCTATGCAGACCAGCAGCCAGCATCGACTGGAAGAACTGAACCTGCAAATGCAGCAAACACATGAATCTGTAGCAGGTGTCAGGAACCAGTTGGGAGAATTCAATGAATTGCTTCAAATGAATGCCAACAAACTGGCAGAAGCAGAGGAAACATTCAAACTGGCCGAAACAGAGTACAATGAGGCCAGCAGACAGTTCAATGAATTTAACCTGAACGTAACGAAGCAACAGAGTAAGATCAATGGGCTGCGACAGGAGTTGGATTTCAAGACCAATCAGCTAAATGACCTGAAGCAACAGATCGAAAATAATACTTCTCATCTGACAGATACCGTGTTCAGCATTGAGCAATCTGCACAGTCGCTGAAAGATATTGAAGAAGGCTTGCTGCAATTAATGAAGAGCAAGGAAGAAGAAGAGAAGAACCT
>JAEUVL010000291.1 GCA_016786965.1 Chitinophagaceae bacterium | reverse complement strand
GGTTGTTTAAGAATAGCTACTTACTTATTGCCGGCCGGTGCAAAAGAATATGCAGACATTATCATCGTCCTTTCAGCCATTGCCATTTTATATGGCGCCTTCGCCACCATGATGCAGAAGGACCTGAAGTATATCAATGCCTACTCATCTGTAAGCCATGTTGGTTTTAGTTTGCTCGGTATTGGCATGTTGACACAAACGGCCATTACCGGCGCCCTGATGCAAATGGTATCACACGGATTAATGACAGCCCTTTTCTTTGCTGTCATTGGTATGATCTACGACAGAACACATACCCGCATGGTAAATGAAATGGGTGGTCTGATGAAACCAATGCCATTTATCAGCACTGTATTTTTTATCGTTGGCCTTTGTTCTTTAGGCTTGCCGGGATTGAGTGGTTTTGTGGCAGAGATGACTGTCTTCATGGGCTCCTGGCAAAATGAAGATATGTTTCATCGCATTGCCACTATTGCAGCCGCTATGTCCATCGTAGTCACGGCTGTATATATATTACGGGCCATCGGGCAAACGGCGATGGGACCTGTAAAGAATGAAAGCTTTTCACAATTAAAAGATGCCACCTGGAATGAAAGACTGGCTGCTATACTATTAGTAGCAGGTATTTTAGCCATCGGCATTGCACCGGGTTGGCTGAATGACCTGCTGAAACCGGCAGCAGAAGAGATCATGAACAGATTTACCGGACTATAAACCAAGATCGGATGAATGAGTTTCTCACATTAATGAAAAGTGAACTGCTGGTTACGGCCATTATCTTCCTGTTGCTGTTCGTCAAGATCGGCAAGGGGATGAAAAATGAGTCGCTGCTTTCCATGATACAGGTTTTATTACTGGTAAATTTCATTGCGGGTTTCTTTTTTAATAAAGATGGGAATCTATTTGGCGATATGTTCCATACTTCGCCACTGATCGTATTCCAAAAGAATATCTTAAGTCTCGGCGTTTATCTTATCTCATTGGTCTGTGCCGACTGGCTGAAAAAAACACCACACCTCCCGGAATTCTTCATGCTTATGCTTTCTGCCCTGCTTGGCATGTTCCTGATGATCTCCAGCGGCAACCTGCTTATATTTTACCTGTCATTGGAACTGGCTACTATACCAGTAGCAGCTATGGCCAATTTTGACCTGGCAAAAAAACGTTCTTCGGAAGGCGCTATGAAGATAATATTGTCATCAGCCTTTTCTTCCGGTATATTATTGTTTGGCATATCATTACTCTACGGTGCTACGGGTACAATAAGTTTTGCAGAGATACCAGCTCAACTGGATAATTCTCCATTACAAATACTGGCCTTTGTTTTCCTGTTTACCGCCTTTGCATTCAAGTTGTCCATCGTTCCCTTCCATTTATGGACGGCAGATGTGTATGAGGGGTCACCCATTGCTGTCACTTCGTTCCTGTCAGTCATTTCAAAGGGTTCAGTGGCATTCATCTTCATCTCCACTTTGTACAGTGTATTTTATCCAATGCAGGAGATGTGGTACATCATGCTGGTGATAGTTGCCATTGTTACGATGGTCATCGGCAATTTGTTTGCTTTGCGCCAGCAAAACATTAAGCGTTTTCTTGCCTTTTCTTCCATTGCACAGGTAGGATTTATACTCGTAGGCATCAGCGGAAGCAGTGACATGGGAATTACATCAGTTGTCTATTTCGTTTTGATATATGTGTTTTCTAATCTCGCCGCTTTTGGCGTTGCGTCCGCCATTTCCGAACACAGCGGTAAAGAGAATATTGACGACTATAAAGGTCTGTATAAAACCAACCCTTTTCTTAGCTGGGTACTGGCCTTATCACTATTCTCCCTCGCTGGCATTCCGCCAACAGCCGGTTTTTTTGGTAAGTTGTTTTTATTAACTGCGGGTGGCGCCAAAGCTGAATATTGGTTCATCGCTGTGGCGGCATTGAATATGATCGTTTCATTGTACTATTATCTCCGGGTGATTCGGGCAGTGTTCATGGATAAAAACGAAACACCCGTTGAAAAAATAAAAATATCGCCAGCGGTAAAACTGGGACTATTCATTTGTGCAGCAGGTATCATCCTGACAGGTCTGTTGAGCTGGATATTTGATCACATTCAAACATTGCGATAGTATGGCACTTAATAAAAATCATGAGTTTGAAGAACTGAACGGTATTAAATGCGGTATCGTTGAAAAGAATGTAAAACCGGAAAGGCTGGCCTTTCTCAAAGAATTGCTCGAATACAATGGCTATACAGTTGTAGCTGTTCCCACACCATCACCAAAAGCCGCTGTAGCACCTGCACCCAAAGAAGGAGAAGTAGCCACGCCTCCTCCTCCCCAGCCACCAGCCCCTGAAACATTTACGGTTGGAGTGACAGATTATACCTTTAATTCTGTCAATGCTATTTTTGGCAGGATGCTCAAAACAAAAGACGGACATATAGTTACACAGGCATACTGGCAGCAAAAAGAAGCTTCCAGCCACGATGAGATACCTTATTACGAACACACCTGATCCACCCACCAGCTTAGCTTTACTTTACTGACAAGAATCAAGGTCATCTCTGACCTTTGTTTTCACTATTCCCTGCATCTAGTCATAACTATGCAAAGCACAAAAGCTTTTATATTATGGCAACAAAAACGAAAGCCGGAAAGTATGTTTATTTTTTCGGCGGCGGCAAAGCCGATGGAAACGAGTCAATGAAAAATCTATTAGGGGGCAAAGGTGCCAATCTTGCAGAAATGGCAGGACACCCTAACCTCCGTCTCCCTGTACCCCCGGGCTTTACCGTGACTACTGAGGTTTGCACTTATTATTACGATCACAAAAAAACATATCCCAAAACATTAAAGCTGCAGGCAGAAGAAGCATTAGCTAAAATGGAAAAGCTGACCGGCAAAAAATTTGGTGATGTAACAAACCCCCTACTGGTATCTGTTCGTTCCGGGGCCAGGAGAAGTATGCCGGGCATGATGGAAACAGTGTTGAATGTAGGCCTGAATGAAAATACCATTAAAGGTGTTATTGCCCAAAGTGGTGATGAGCGGTTTGCATATGATGCTTACAGAAGGCTCATCATGATGTATGCTGACGTTGTGATGGAGAAAGCCGGAGGCATCGAAGTGAAGCATGGCAAAGGCATCCGTAAAATGCTGGATGAAAAGCTCGAACATATCAAACATAAACAGGGATATGCCAGCGACACAGACCTTACCGTTGCAGAACTAAAAGATCTGGTAAAGGACTATAAGAAAACAGTAAAGAAGGTCTTAGGAAGAGATTTTCCGGATGATCCCTGGGAACAGCTTTGGGGAGGCATTGGTGCTGTTTTCTCCAGCTGGAATGGTAAAAGGGCTATCGAATACCGGCGAATTGAAAAAATACCGGATGAATGGGGAACCGCTGTGAATGTACAGGCGATGGTATTTGGTAATATGGGTGAAGGAAGTTGTACCGGCGTAGCGTTTACCAGGAATCCGGGTAATGGTGAAAATAAATTTTATGGAGAGTACTTGGTCAACGCACAAGGTGAAGATGTTGTAGCTGGTACCAGAACCCCAGCCCCGGTGAATGAATATTCAATGAATGATCAGAGCAAACACTACACCTCACTGGAAAAATTAATGCCCGCACTGTATAAAGAACTGTTCAGCTATCAGAAAAGACTGGAACGGCATTACAAGGACATGCAGGATATAGAGTTCACCATTGAAAAAGGGAAACTGTACATGCTGCAATGCAGGGTTGGTAAACGGAATGGCATTGCTGCTGTTCGAATGGCCGTTGATATGTATAAAGAAAAACTCATCTCAGCTGAAACAGCAATTATGAGAGTGGCTCCTAACCAGTTGGTTGAATTGCTGCTCCCGATGCTGGATCCTAAAGTTGAACTGGTTACGAAACCTATTGCGAAAGGTTTACCGGCAGGCCCCGGTGGTGCAAAAGGGCGGGTGGTTTTCTCTTCTACTGATGCTGTTGAATGGGCTTCGAAGGGAGAAAAAGTAATTCTCGTCCGTGAAGAAACTTCCCCGGAAGATGTGGATGGCATGCATAAATCACAAGCAATTCTTACTACCAAAGGAGGAATGACCTCACATGCAGCATTAGTGGCAAGAGGATGGGGTAAGTGCTGCATTGTTGGTTGCAGCGATATCGAAATTCACAGTGAAACAAAAACTTTCAAGACCAAGGATGGCACCATCATTCATGAAGGCGATTGGCTAAGCCTGAATGGAACAAAAGGCCTGGTATATGAAGGCAGTATGGGACTGGTTGACATCGACCTTGACAAAAACCAATCCTATAAAGACCTGATGAAATTGGTGGATAAAATAAAAGTAATGGGCGTTCGTACCAATGCAGAAACTCCACAAGATGCTGCACAGGGATTAAAATTTGGCGCTGAAGGTATTGGCCTCTTCCGCACTGAGCACATGTTCTATGGCGAAGGAAGCGATCAGCCATTGTTTATGCTACGCAAAATGATTGTGAGCAAAACGGAAAAAGAAAGAAGAGAAGCTTTAAACGGATTGTTTAAGTATGTAAAAAAAGACATTAAAGACACATTGAAGGTTATGAATGGCCATCCGGTTACCATACGTTTACTGGATCCACCATTGCACGAATTTGTCCCGCACGACTCAGAGAAGCTGCACCAATTAAGTAAAGAATTAGGTATCAGTATGAGTGTATTAAAAAGAAGAGTGCTGGC
>JAEUVL010000283.1 GCA_016786965.1 Chitinophagaceae bacterium | reverse complement strand
CCTATGATCCCTTCATCTACCCATAGTACCTGTTCCATACCATAGAAGCTGCAAAGATACTCTTCAATCTGCTGCTGGTTGAGGTGTGGGTTCCTGTTCTCATTCAGCAAGCAGGCGGTGGAGGTCATAACCGTCCCTTTTCCATTGAATTCCACAGAGCCGCCTTCCATGACAATACCAGGATGAAACACCTGGATATTAAAATGCTTACCTATCAAAGTTGGCACCACATCATCAAGGTCAAATGGCGGATACTTATTGCCCCAGGCATTATAGCCCCAGTCTATTATCACTTTCTTTTGATCTGCCGCTGGGTTTACTAAGAATGCCGGACCATGATCTCTGCACCAGGCATCATTGGTTGGGTGAAAGAAAAACTCTACTTTACTTAAGTCCACACTTTCTTTTTCCAGATGACCAATAGCAATTGTTTTCATTACCTCATCTGCTACATTGATACGAACCAGCTCGCCTTTCGTCAATTCTTTTATGAATTTAGAATAAGAAGGATAGATCGTATGTATCTTTCCCGGCCAGGAGGCTTCCTTATGCGGCCAGCTAAGCCAGGTAGCAACATGTGGGGCAAATTCAGCGGGGAAATAATAACCGAGTTCTTTAGGTGTCATTAGTATTTGGGGATTTGTCAATAAGTGCTAATTACTGCTCATCATCGATGAAGCGTTTCGTAATCGGCTGATAAGAATCGATCCTTCTGTCTCTCAAAAAAGGCCAGTGAGTTCTGTACTGATCAGTTTTAGCTAAATCCAGTTCCAGTACTTTTATTTCCTCTTCCGTATGTGATGCTTTATACAATATCGTACCAAATGGATTGGATATAAAAGAACCACCCCAAAATTTCATGGCGCCGTTCTGTTCCAGCCCTACCCTGTTCACACTTACGACATGTACTCCATTTGCCACCGCATGACTTCTTTGTATCGTTTGCCAAGCCCCATACTGTTCTGCATTAGTAGCTTCATCCTGTGCAGTAGCCCAGCCGATTGCTGTTGGATAGAAAAGTATTTCGGCACCCATCAGGGCAGTGATTCGTGAAGCTTCCGGATACCATTGATCCCAGCAAATAAGCACACCGATAGTAGCGAATTTGGTTTTCCAAATTTTATAGCCGAGGTCGCCGGGAGTAAAATAAAACTTCTCATAATAAGCCGGGTCATCCGGTATATGCATTTTACGGTACTTACCAAGATAGCTTCCATCTGCGTCAATTACAGCTGTGGTGTTATGGTAAAGCCCCTGTGCCCTTTTTTCAAATAAGGAGGCGATAATTACAACGCCCAGTTCTCCAGCCACTTTTTGTAATGCGTCTGTAGAGGGCCCCGGGATAGGTTCTGCTAATTTGAAGTTTTCATAATCCTCCACATCACAGAAATACAATGAAGTGAACAACTCCTGCAGGCAAACGATCTGGGCGCCATCAGCAGCCGCCTTTTTAATCCCTTCAATCGCTTTGCTAAGATTTTCTTCTTTTTGACTGGTGCAGGTCATTTGCACCAGGCCAACTTTTACTTTACTCATACTGGTAAATTGAGGTGCAAAAATAGAGATTCAGGCGGGAAGTCCGGAACAAGGGAAGTTGAAAAGTTAATTCACCTACAAATTGCTCTCCCCTTGACTTAGGACCTTTCCTGGCTTTCTAAGTCTCTAATCTCCTTTTAGGCTGAATTTCTTCCTGCATTTATAATTCCAAATGAACAGCGCATCGCCAATTTCTCATAGGTTTCCTTTACTGGTGCCTGGACAAGGGCATCATCCAATTCCCTGATCTTTGTTAAGGCATACTGCTGAATGGTAACCAACGGTAATACGATCCGCTCCCTCATCTGAATGGATAATTGATCTACCGGGTAATCAGCCATCAGTTCTGACTGACCGGTTATTTTCGACAAGTATTGCCTAGTCAGCTCATACTCGTCGTATATCATTTGCCACAGCTCCCCAAACTGTTTGTGTTTTGACAAAAAAGCAGTCAGCGGAAAAAATGACTTCATCATCGCCATCTCACAGTTATCCAATAATGTTTTAAAGAAAAGTGATTGATGATATAGTTTCTGCAGTTGTAATAATTTACCCTGTTTTTCCATTTGTTGCAGTGCTGAGCCCACACCGTAGTAGCCGGTTACATTTTGCTTTAGCTGGCTCCAGGAACCTGCAAAAGGAATTGCACGCAGGTCTTTTAATGACAATCCAGAAGCCGCCCCTCTTTTAGCCGGGCGGCTGCCGATATTTGTTTCGCTGTAAAAACGCAACGGACTTACCTGCAACAAATAATCAGCCAGGTAAGGATGGTCTTTTAATTTTTTATAGGAGACCAGGCTGATGGCAGCCAATTCGCCGAGCAGTTCTTCTTCCTTTTCACTTAGTGTAATATCCCTGTTTGTAAAGAGATCGTTTGAGATACCGGCATTCAACAACTGTTCTATGTTGAATTGCGCTGCTTCAATTGTTCCAAAATTGGAACTGACCGTTTGTCCCTGGATAGTTAGCTGAATTTCTTTATTGGAAATATTCTGCCCCATGGATGCGTAGAACTTGTGTGTTTTACCTCCGCCCCTTGAGGGTGGGCCGCCACGTCCGTCAAAAAAAACAACATCTACCCCGTTTTTCCGGGAAATAGCCGTTAAAGCTTCTTTAGCTTTATAAATGCTCCAATTGGCCATCAGGTAACCACCATCCTTTGTGCCATCAGAAAAGCCAAGCATGATCGTTTGCTTGTTTCCCCTCCGGATCAGGTGACTTCTATACTCTGCGTTTGTATATAATGTTTCCATTACTGCCGCTGATTTTTGCAGATCGTCAATAGTTTCAAACAATGGAACAATATCAATATTCATTTCTTCTTTTTTCCAGCCACTCAGCAGGAATAAACCATATACTTCAATGGCATTAAGTGCACTGTTAAACTGGCTGATAACATACCTGTTACAACCTTCGCTGCCATTATACAGCTGTATATCTTTTACCGTCCTGATGGTTTCTATGGTATCTGCAGACAACTTATCGTCACCAAACTCCATTGTGCTGCTGCGGGATAAATTAACGAGGCTGTTTATCTTTTCCTGTTCATTCATTTCGGCATATCGTGGTAGCAGGTCAGGGTATTTTCCTGCGATGGCTTCAACTACTTTGCCATGCACCGTACTTTCCTGGCGGATGTCTAAAGAAGCAAAATGTAACCCGAATAATTCGATCTTGCTGATGAGATTATTAATCAAATGAATGAATAACCCGTTATGCTGATGCACAATGATCTCTCTGATCTGTAATAATGTTCCTAAGATTTCGTCTTGCCGGAGATCTGTTTTGTAACCGGGTATAAAAATATTATTGTATAGTTTTAACTCCAGCTCTTGCAACAACACATCTACTCCTTCGAAAGTCAGCCTGCGCCTGAGTCGCCGAACATCCAGGTAATAACATTTAATAATACTGCCCCGCAATGCGTCCGCTACACGCAGCGTAACATCGCTGGTAACAAACGGATTCCCATCCCTGTCACCTCCGGGCCAAAATCCCATTCTTATTACCGGGTTATGCCTGCTCATTGCATCAGGGAACTGGTTTTTGAGTGTTGAGATGATACGTCCTGCTGCCCCATAAAATACATTCTCCAGGTACCAGATCAAACTTACCGCTTCATCATAGGGTGTTGGTTTTTTTTTCTTAAAAAAAGGCGTTTTTCCTAATTGCTGTAAATAAGTATTAATGAGGCTCGTATTATTATCAATCAACGCTTTTGCTAAGTCATTGATAATTCCAAGTACCGAGCCTGGATAAAATTGTGTTGGATGTGCCGTAAGTACCAGCCTTATACCAAAATCCTGCAATTTCTCGGCTAGTTCACCTTCCTTATTCCCCTGCAATACTTCTGATTCCAGGTGCTTTAATGTGCCTACGCCATTAAGGTCATGCACGTTCTTAAAAGCCGCATCTTCGAGGGCATCAAAAAGTACCACCTGCCTTTCGATGTACTGTACAAACCGAAACAACAGGTCATTTCGTTCTTCTACTTTAGCATAAGTAGTATGCTTATTAAAAAAATCTTCGATGATTTCTACAGGCCCCAATTTCTTTTTATACCCCTCCTCACAATTATTGGAAAGCAGGGACAAAAGTATACCTGTCTTTTCAATGCG
>JAEUVL010000268.1 GCA_016786965.1 Chitinophagaceae bacterium | reverse complement strand
AACAGACTTTCCGGAGGTATCTATTTCCTGAAAGTTACCAGCGCTGATGGTAATACACTGTACCAGCAAAAATTTGTGAAGGAGTAAACAACCACATACCAACACAACAAAGCCGTCCTGTTTTGCAGGGCGGCTTTTTTTACAGGTGATTATCATGGCAGCAATAACTTTACAGTATGCCGCTGTTTGCTTTGGATAAGAATTTAGTGTTTCCGCCTGTTCACCTGGCAGAGCCTGATGGCTTGCTGGCAATCGGTGGCGACCTGTCGCCGGAACGGTTGCTGCTGGCTTATCGCAGTGGCATCTTTCCCTGGTATGAGGAAAGTCCGGTACTATGGTGGTGCCCTGATCCAAGATTTGTGTTATTCCCGGAAGAACTAAAGATCAGCAAAAGCATCCGGCCATTACTTAACCGGGATGAATTTGCATTCACCATCAATAAAGCATTCGCACAGGTGATCAATGCTTGTAAAGTAACGGAGCGCCCCGGCCAGGAAAGTACCTGGATCACAAACGAAGTGGAGAAGGCGTATATCAAACTGCATCAGCTGGGCCATGCCCATAGCGCCGAAGTATGGAAAAACAATGAACTGGTGGGAGGCTTGTACGGTATCCGTATAGGTAAGGTATTCTTTGGAGAAAGCATGTTCAGCAAACTAAGCAATGCATCCCGCTTTGCCTTTATAAGATATGTGCAGCAATTGCAAAAGGAAGGTGTTGAACTGATCGATTGCCAGGTACATACTGAATACCTGGAAAGCATGGGGGCAAGGATGATCGACCGCTCCGTATTTTCAGGCTTGCTGGAAAAACTCACTGGCATCAGTTAGATCTGCGCTTATCTCTGATAAACCAGGTCTCCCTGAAATTACAGGCATTGCGATGGCAATTATCTTCTCCCTGTCCATGATTACAATAAGCGAAACATTGTGCACAGGCCGCATACATGAGCAGCTCTTTTTTAGAAAAATCAATAACAGGAAGGGAATCGACCAGGTGTGTTACCATCCAGTTATACCACCATTGGTCACCATCTGTTCTCTTGTATTTTGCCAGGGAATCTTGGGTATAAATATATCTCCAGAAAAGTTGGTGGTACACCGAATCACTGGTCACTACAAACACCCTGCTCTTTTGTCCGTAGCTGATATTATCATCGTAACTGAAAGTGGGATTATAATCCCTGGGCGGCATATGAATGGGTTGTGTCAAACTATCAGGAATACTCTTTAAAAAAGCAATATCCCATTCTTTACGCTGGGCGCTGGCTAAAACCGGGCAGGCCAGTAAAAGGAAAATTATCTTTCGCATAATGATTTTTGGAAAGATGCCAGGTATAAAACGATTACACATCTAAAACTTTGAGCCCAGGTAGTGAGGAAGCATCGCCCTCCAGGTATTCCAATCGTGCGGCCATTCTTCTCCCCATATGTCCAGTTCGTACCAAATGCCTTTGTCATACAATACTTTGGCCAGTTTGCCACTGCCGGACGGATCTTCATAGGAGCCACTGCCTGTCACGATATGAATATTCTTACTTCTCCTGATCTGCTCCAGCACCTGGTGATCGGTAAGGTTTGGCATAAAGTGCATGGGGCTGTTGAAGTACACATGGTCATCATAATGGCCCTTGGTGTATTCAGTAAGATCATAGACACCGCTCATAGCGATAACGCCATTGATGATATCAGGACGCTTGAGAAAAAGATTCATGCTGTGCAGGGCGCCGAAAGAAGCTCCGCAGGTAATAACAGGCGTATCCTGGCTGGTGCTGTGCCGTATAAAAGGTATCACTTCATTGAACACATAATCATTCCATTGCTGGTGACGGATCGATTTATGAAATGGGTCCATGTTATTATTCAGCCAGCTCTCATTATTGATACTGTCGATAGAAAACACTTTTACTTTTCCGGCATTGATGAAAGGCTTCAGGTGGTCCATTAACTGAAACCGCTCATACTCCAGGTAATCTGCCGCAGCAGTTGGTACCAGCAGCAGTGCAAAACCATAATCGCCATATGTGGCAATAGGCATTTCTTTACTAAGGGCAGGACTGTACCAGGAAGCTAATTCTCTTTTCATCTAAGTATGATTTGGTTATTAAGTGCCTGAGGCATGAACTAGGCCCGAAATTAAGCAGGCTTCTGCCTTTTACCAGCAAAATCTGTAAGGCATTTTTTGGGAGAAAAAGGCAAGCATTGTATTTAACCCAAAAAAGGTGAAATGTTCCTGCATAATAACGCTGGAAAAAAGATAACCGGAAAAATAATCGTAAAATTGCTTGGTATTTTAACAAGGTAATACTACTTTTAATTCTTAGTATTTTTACTGCCATTAACCTCCTCCCATTAAATCCGAGACCCCCTACCAAGAACCCCTGTCCAATAAATAATGAACGACTTTCCGGAAGAGTATTTTTCCCGGAAACTATCAGCTAACCATTTTCACCCGATAGTATATTAAAGCTAAACGTCTTTTTGGCCTGATTAGAAAATAACTACCCGCATGAATAACACCCCCATTCGTATCATCCTGGTGGATGATCATGTGCTTATCCGCAGAAGCTGGAAAATGCTTTTGCAAAAAAATCCTGCCTTCCATGTCGTGGGGGATTGCGGATCTGGCCAGGAAGCGATTGAACTTACCCTCCAGGTACTTCCTGATATAATGCTGCTGGACATAAATATGTTTCCAATGGGCGGTTATGAAGTGGCCGAGAAGATCGCTGAAATTCTCCCTTCGGTCAAAATAATCGGTCTTTCAGTCAATAATAAGCCCAAGCATGCTGTGAAACTGGTAGAACTTGGCGCCAGGGGCTACCTTACAAAAACCTCAACTATGGATGAGATATGCCAGGGTATTCTCGAAGTACAGGAAGGTAATTTTTATATCTGTGAGGAGATCATCAAAAGCATCTCTGCCGGTGAGCCAATGACTGGAAAGTTTCGCAATGGCGATTAATAAAGGATACTCCTCACGTCATCCCTTCCGGTTTCGTCATCTACTCAAAAGACGGTAAATTTGCCGCCCAAACCGCTTGTAACACAACCAACCGTTCCGGGATGACTGATACAGTATTGCTGTATTGACCGGACAGAATTCATAAAGTTGATATGTACAATCCCTCAAAAAGGGGCAAGCTGTGACAGGAGCTGACATCAAAAAATGTATTTACAATGGAGTTATCTAAGAATTTTGATCATATATCTGCTGAGGAGAAATGGTACCGGCACTGGATGGATAAAAATTATTTTCACAGTGAACCGGATGGCCGTGAACCTTATACAATAGTTATCCCTCCCCCTAATGTGACCGGTGTGCTGCACATGGGCCATTGCCTGAATAATACGATCCAGGACATACTGGTGCGCCGTGCCAGGATGCAGGGAAAAAATGCCTGCTGGGTACCGGGTACCGACCATGCCTCCATAGCCACAGAGGCCAAAGTGGTGCAGATGCTACGGGAAAGAGGCATTGCCAAATCATCACTCAGCAGGGAAGATTTTTTGAAATATGCCTGGGAATGGAAAGAGAAATACGGCGGCATCATCTTACAGCAACTGAAAAAAATGGGTTGCAGCCTGGATTGGGACCGGACTTCTTTCACCATGGACAATGATTATTACAAAGCAGTAATAAAGATCTTCACAGACCTGCATCAAAAAGGACTTATATACCGCGGCAAAAGAATGGTGAACTGGGACCCGGTAAGCCAGACAGCGCTCAGTGATGAAGAAGTTATTTTCAAAGAAGTTGATTCTAAGTTGTACTACGTTAGCTATAAACTTATTGATGGCAGCGGCAGCATCACTGTAGCCACTACCCGCCCTGAAACTATTTTGGGTGATGTGGCCATCTTTGTAAATCCATCTGATGAGCGGTACACTCACCTCGTCGGTAAGGAAGTATTCGTTCCCATCATTAATAGAAAAATTCCCATCATAGCAGACGAGTATGTAACTACAGACTTCGGTACCGGCGCCCTGAAAGTGACTCCTGCACACGATAAGAATGATAATATGCTGGGTGCCAAACACCAGTTACGGTCAATTGATACGCTTGATGATACAGGAAAATTCAGTGTTGCAGAATTAACAGAAGATAATCCATCTGAACAGGTGTTATCTTATGTCGGTATCGACCGTTTTGTATTGAGAAAAAAAATTGCCGACGACATTGCTGCATTGGGGCAATTGGAAAAAACAGAGGACTACCAGGGACAGGTGGGGACCAGCGAACGCACCGGCGCTATCATTGAAAATAAACTTTCCCTGCAATGGTTTTTGAATATGAGATCATTCCTGGAAAGGAACCCGGAGATACTTGAAAATGTAATGAATGACACCATTACTTTTCATCCGGCCAAACTGAAGAACACTTACAATCACTGGCTGGAAAATATAAAAGACTGGTGCATCAGTCGTCAACTCTGGTGGGGACAACGTATACCGGCCTGGTATGATGAAAAAGGCAATGTGTATGTTGCAGAAAGCCTGGAAGAAGTTCACCAACAATACCCGGCTACCAAAAACCTGCAACTGGTACAGGATGAAGACGTGTTAGACACCTGGTTCAGCAGCTGGCTCTGGCCAATGGAAGTATTTAAAGGCATCAGCAATCCCGGAAATAAAGAAGTGGATTATTATTACCCATCTACTACATTAGTGACCGGGCAAGATATTATCTTCTTTTGGGTGGCCCGGATGATCATGGCCGGATATGAGTACAAAAAGGAGCAACCCTTCAAAGATGTTTACTTTACCGGGATGGTACGGGATAAGCAGGGACGAAAGATGAGTAAACAACTAGGCAACTCCCCTGACCTGCTGGAAATGATCGAAAAAGACGGAGCTGATGCAGTTCGTTTTGGCATCATGATCTCCTCCCCTGCAGGCAACGATCTGATGTGGGACCCTTCCGGCAATGAGCAGGGAAAGTTCTTTATCAATAAAATGTGGAACGCATTGAAGCTGGTGAAGATGTGGGAAGCAAGAAAGACAGAAAGACCAGAAGATGAGGGGACGAAAAATAGTTTTGCAGTAGCATGGTTTGAGAACAGGCTGAGTGAAGTAAGAACAGAACTGGATGCACAATTCAAAGAATTCAGACTGAGTGAATCATTAAAGACCATTTACTCTCTTATCTGGGATGATTTCTGCAGCTGGTATTTGGAATGGGTAAAACCAGGCTTTGAACAACCGATTGA
>JAEUVL010000267.1 GCA_016786965.1 Chitinophagaceae bacterium | reverse complement strand
GAGGAGGGGAATGACATGTTGTTGGGGTGGCTTTTTAATTTCCACAATGAAAGTAATACGCCGGGTAAAGGCTTCAAAGTGCGGACAGGTTAAAGAATTCCCAAATCCCATGAGAAACAGTTAATCGTCTTTTTGGACTACGTACTACCGGCTGCTTAAAGTTTCTTCAGCAATATTTTCTTCTGTGTAAAATTAAATGCGGCGTCCAACATCTCGACCAGTTTATTCCAGTTGGCTGTTTTTACTGTTTGTTGTTTGTATACTTTTTTGGTCAGGATGTTAAGTGTGTTGCCTTCCACAGTGGCCTGCACGGCAAAAGTGCCCGCTTCGTTATCAATATTCATGTTCAGGTTTTGAATGCCCACTACTTTATACCCTGCGGGTATGGTAAAGTTGATGACATTGCGATAGCTGCGTGGGAAACTCATAAAGGCGTCCACTTCCCGTTTTCTATCATCCTGCGAAATGTATAGCTGGTCACCGATAAGTGCCGGCACTGATACCAGCAGGTTATCACCGGCTTTTTTTACCATATCGGCCAGTTCAAATTTGCTGGTATAATTTAGCTCCTGTTTGCGCCAGGTGCGTCCGTCGGAGTTGAGGGTAAATTCATGATAAGCGCTTACGTTATCATAGTCGTCTCCCAGTTCTTTCTTCATATATTCCAGCTTCCTGATCTTGTCTTCTTTTTTTCTTTCCCGAAGTTTGTCTTCATAGCTTTCCAGCACGGCCCCTTTCATACTGGCCCGTACATCATCTTCACCTCCATAGCTGCGGTGGTCATCATCCAATGCTGTTGTATAAATCAGTCCCTGGGTATTGTAAAACTGTTTACTCATGCCGGTGACTGCGGATTGGTTGGTCACCAGCATATTCCTGCCGGAAGTATCTATTGAGGCGGTAACAGTATTTGTCAGGACATTTTCATCTGGTGTGCTGCCCGGGAGCGTAACTGAAGTAGCAGTTGGATTTTTGCCTAATGAAATAATAAAGGCCGGTGTATTCAGAAATTCTTCTTTGAAATCATATGGATTAGAAAAGATGGTGGCATTGAAAATGTATTTGCCTTTTACCCTTACCATCCATTCAGGTTCGGTGCGGAAAATGATATTTTCCGGTTTGGTGATATTCGCTGGTGTGGTTACAATAAGCTCATATGGAATTTTGCGCAAATCGAGACACTGGGTTAAGCAGGAGGCAAATAATTCACTGGAAAAGCCATTTGCCCTGTAGAATGACATGTGGCGAAGTATGTAGTAGGTTTTTTGTATAAAATCTTCTTCCCGCATATCTGCATATCCAATTTGTTTCAGGTAGGCTTTGGCCATACTATAATAATAGGAACCATCTAATTTGTTATAGAGGTTGTTCATCTTTTTGGCCAATTCCTCCGGGCTGATGTTTTGTTTCAGTTCACCCCTGTCGCCAATAAAAAGATCGGAGCGGTTCTCACTTCTTGAAAACACAATTTGAAATTTCAGCATCGGTAACTCCACGAAACGATTTACCCAGCGGGTATCGCTTATCTTTTCCCGGTTACGGTCTTCCCAGGAATATTCAGCGTTGGTGTTGCCGGTTTCTTTAAAGGCGGGTGCCCCCATTGTGGATTTGGAATTGACAAACGAGTTGTTGTCGGTATCTATCTCAAATTTCTGACTGATAACAGGGTACTCCCTGGTGCAAACAAAGTAGATGGGGTCAAATTCGATATAACTCATCTTCTTTACGGTATTATCATCGTAGAAGATGGTGGCGTAATCAATAATATCGCCCGGATCAAGATCGGGGACGGCTAATTTATAATAGATGATGCGGCTTTTGCTTTTATCATAGTAAGTATTAGCCTTGCCTATATATGGGGCAAAGGTATTGGGTACATCTGAAGCATCTTCCACAAATACTGCATTGCGCAGTGATACGTCCTGAACAGTTCCGTTTGATTTTATGATCCTGATGCCTGCGCCATCATTAGAAGAACCGATGCGAAAGTAAACAGACGAGTAGGAGTTCACAGCATCCCTGTCGTTTAGTTTGATACGGCGGCGGGTAATTTCATA
>JAEUVL010000207.1 GCA_016786965.1 Chitinophagaceae bacterium | reverse complement strand
CCTGCCTGCCAAACAGTTGCATATAAATTGTTATCCTTTAGGGCTTTAATATACAAGTGGTCTGCCTGCTGCAACAACTGTACCTTTTCTTCTGTAATTTCTCCCAATATTCGGATGGCCAGGCCCGGCCCGGGAAAGGGGTGCCGGTCGATCATTTCCGCAGGGATACCTAATTCCCGTCCTACTTTCCTTACTTCATCTTTAAAAAGGGAGCGAAGCGGCTCCACCAGTTCCAGGTGCAGGTGGTCAGGAAGACCGCCCACATTATGATGAGATTTAATGGTAACCGAAGGTCCATGTACGGATACGCTTTCAATGACGTCAGGGTAAATGGTTCCCTGGCCCAGGAGTCCGACCCCCTCTATTTTCTTTGATTCTTCCTGGAATACATCAATGAACAGGCTGCCGATCACTTTTCTTTTTTCCTCCGGGTCAGTTTTGCCGGCGAGCTTGGTATAGAATTTTTCTTTGGCGTCGATGCCTTTTACGTTCAGGCCAAGCACGGCATATGTTTTCAGCACGGATTCAAATTCATCTTTGCGTAATACCCCGTTATCTACAAATATCCCGAAGAGCCTGTCACCAATCGCCCGGTGTATCAGGGTGGCAGCAACAGTAGAATCAACTCCGCCGCTCAGTGCCATGATGACCTTGCGGTCGCCTACCTGTTTTTTTATTGCGGCTACTGTGTCGGTAATGAAATGTGCCGGGGTCCAGTCCTGCGAGCAACCGCAGATATTCACCAGGAAATTTTTGAGTACTGTTTTCCCTTCTTTAGAATGATAGACTTCCGGGTGGAACTGTACACCGTAAAGAGGAAAATCCAAACCATCACGGCTGTGTTCCGCTTTTCTGAAAGCAGCCACCGGAATGCTCTCCGTATCGGCCAGTAATTCAAAACCTTCGGGCAATTCTTTGATCGTATCGCTATGGCTCATCCATACCTGGCTTTGGGCTGATACGCCGCTGAGCAGTACATCTTCTTTCTTCGTTTGTAAAATGGCCCTTCCGTATTCCCGTTTATTACTTTTGGCCACGATGCCTCCGAAGCGCTTGGCAGTAAGCTGGGCACCATAACAAATACCCAATACCGGCACTTTGCTGATAAACTGCTGAATATCCACGTCCGGGGCATTCTCTTCATTTACAGAACAGGGCGAGCCGGAAAGGATGATGCCTTTCAGGCCGGGCTCAAATTCAACCTGTTTATGAAAAGGGGTTATTTCGCAGTATACATTGGCCTCTCTTACAGCACGGGCGATCAATTGGGTGTATTGGGAGCCAAAATCGAGGATCAGAATTTTTTCGGTCATGTAGTATTGAAATTGTAGAAAGGCTGTTGGCCTGCCTGCCCCGGCATTACCCGGGCGGAAGGGGTGCTGCGAAGATAAAAAAACAGGGCGAGGATTGCAGGAAAGGTTTGCACAGAAGCAGTTCAAATTTTCGCCGGGCTTGCAGGGCTTACAACAAAGGGAGATCTTCATTCCTCCAGTGTAGTATGTTTAAAAGTAAAATGCCTTTTAAGGAGGAGTTGCGAAAATTTCAAATACACCCGCTTTCATGGTCATTTTTACGCCGCTTGCTTGCACATTACTGGCCTGCAGACCGCCTCTGCCTTTATTGCTCATTGCCTCTTCCTTGCTTGTTACTTGCTTCTTCCTTGCCTGCAGACAGCACCTTAATTGCATTTGCCCCCCTTTAGTGGTCAATAACAGGCCTTAATGAGCCTTAATGAGCATTAAAGAGCATTAAAGAGCCTTAACGGGCTTTAATGGGCCTTAATGGGAACCCGGTGATTCGCCACAAATTATCCTGCAGCAAATCAATAGTAGGAAAGTAGTCGCCATTAGTCTTTAACACCGTTTTTTGCCCGGTATTCGTCCTGCCAGCAAAATAAAAAAGTTTGTAACCCTGTCAGTTGCTGCAGCGTCAAACTGAGAAATCAATAATAAATCAACTCAGGGGTCGGTAAAGCTTATTTTTGACCCTGCAAAATCAACCACAATGAAAAAAATATTCTTCTTCGCCCTGCTATCCATAGTGATCTTTTCTTCCTGCGGCTTTTTTGGCGGCAAGCGAATCAAGGGGAATGGGGTGATAAAAACAGAAACCCGTTCAGCAGGTACGTTCACCGGTATTGATGTTAGTGGTGCAGCTGATGTTTACGTGAAACAGGATTCAGCATATTCAGTAAGGGTGGAAGCAGATGAGAACCTGATGGAATACCTGATCATCGAAACCCAAAATGGTACCCTGAAGATCCATCAAAAGGAGGGCACCAACTTACAGCCTTCCAAACAGATCAAAGTATATGTAAGCGGACCTTCTTTTAAACGTTTTGACGCTTCCGGTGCCTGCGATTATTTTTCGGAGAACCCGATCACAAGTACAGAGGCCATTTCCATCAATTTAAGTGGCTCCTGCGATGTAAAGATGGAGCTTAAAGCGCCAAAAATTGATGCCGATCTTTCCGGGGCTGGCTCCGTAACGCTTAAAGGGGAGGCAAAGGATTTCAAAGTGGGTGGTTCTGGCAGTACCGATGTACATTGTTTTGAATTGATGACTGAAAACACCAGTGTGCAGATATCCGGTTCAGGCAGTGCGGAAGTTTTTGCCAGTGTAAAACTGGATGTGGGTGTTTCAGGTTCCGGGGATGTAAAATATAAAGGGAATGCTACAGTGAATCAATCCATCAGCGGATCGGGCAGTGTAAAGAAGGTGGAATAATTATCTGACAATAAATATTGATTGGGGCCCCGCTATGCGGGGCTTTTTTTATGCCCCCTGTTTATGGTATTGGCGGTTCCAGTCAAAAAGCAGAACTTACGGCATAACCAAAACCTTCTGTTATGAGTTCCCGCAGGCAATTCATTAAAGAGTCATCTTTTGCCACCAGTGCCTTACTGCTGGCTTCAACTGGCTTTAATAATTTTTTTATTGGCAAAAAGCCAAAAGTGATCATCATCGGGGCCGGTTTTGCCGGCTTATCAGCCGCATATTATCTCCATAAAAAGAAGATTGACTTTGTGATACTCGAAGCCCGCAACCGGATAGGTGGCCGGGTATTCTCCCATACAATGGATGAAAAGGAGAACCTCATCATTGAACTTGGAGCAGAGTGGGTGGGAAATTCTCATCACCGTCTTCATGATTTGTCTGCGGAAATGGGACTCACACTTGAAAACAACCAGTTCGATTCTCACCTGATCTTCAAAGGCGAATACTTCAAACCCGGGCAGTGGGATTACAGCGAAGAATGGAAAAAGAAGTTCCAGTCAATCATTGATAATTATGAAAAGATGACACAAGCCGATAAAGTGAAGCTGGATAAAATGGATTGGTGGCGCTTCCTGGTAAATAATGGCTGTGAAGGAAGGGACCTGGACCTGAGAGAGTTGCTCGACAGTACTGATTTTGGAGAAACCATTCGCAGTGTGTCTGC
>JAEUVL010000197.1 GCA_016786965.1 Chitinophagaceae bacterium | reverse complement strand
ACACTGATAGACCGGCTCACCACACCCGGTTCACCAGAAGCCGCCAACGCAGTAGCGCATACTTTCCTCGGTGCATCTGCCTTAACGTGGGGAGCCGCTCTTGTCTTTATCGGCGGAGCCGGCAAAAGCGCCATGTTCCCGTTGCATATCTGGTTGCCCGATGCGATGGAAGGCCCTACTCCTGTTTCTGCATTGATACATGCTGCCACCATGGTGGTGGCCGGTGTGTATTTAGTAGCAAGGCTGTTTCCCATTTTTGCCATCACCACCCCTGCTGTGTTAGAAATGGTAGGGTGGGTTGGCGCTATATCAGCTATTATTGCCGCTATCATTGCCTGTACGCAAACGGATATTAAAAGAGTATTGGCCTTCTCCACCATGTCGCAGATCGGCTACATGATGTTTGCCCTCGGTGTATCCGGCTATGGCGGCGAAGCCGGTCTGGGTTATACCGCTTCTATGTTCCACCTGTTCACACATGCCATGTTCAAAGCATTACTCTTCCTGGGTGCTGGTGCTGTGATACATTATATCCATAGCAATGACATGAAGGATATGGGTGGCTTAAGAAAATTCCTGCCAATCACTCACTTCACATTTTTAATTGCTTGTTTGGCCATAGCCGGTGTACCGCCATTTGCCGGTTACTTCAGCAAAGAAGAGATACTATTAGCCGCCTATCATGGTAATAAAGCCATCTATTATATCGCATTGATCACCTCCGGACTTACGGCCTTTTATATGTTCCGGCTGTACTTCAATATATTCTGGAGCAAACCCCATCATGCACATGGCGAGCACCATGGAGAGGGCGGCTTTGTAATGATGCTCCCGCTTATCTTGTTAAGCATTGGAGCTGCTGCTGCAGGCTTTATTCCCTTCGGCGAATTTGTTAGCACCGATGGCAAGCCGCTGGAATCACATTTCCACCTGCAGTTCTCCATTGCTCCTGTAGCATTGGGCCTTGCAGGTATCTTAGCTGCCATGTGGTTGTATGGCAAACAAAATGACAAACCGGCAAAGATCGCCGCTTCACTGGGCGGAATATACAAAGCAGCCTATCATAAGTTTTATATTGACGAGATATACCTGTTCATAACAAAGAAAGTATTGTTCAACCTTATTGGAAGACCAGCAGCCTGGTTCGACAAGAATATAGTGGATGGATTGATGAACCTGACGGCTAGTGGCACACAGGCCGTTTCAGAAGGAATTAAAAAAGTGCAATCAGGAAAAGTGCAGCAGTATGCGCTCTATTTTTTAGCAGGTGTGATCGTACTGGCCGCATTGTTTATTTATGTTTGGAAATAGGATCGTTTGATAAATAAGAATTAATGAACCTTTTATTACTCATAGGAGCCCCATTACTAACTGCTGTCGCCGTATTGCTTTCCCGCAATAAGCAACAGGTAAAATGGATATCACTGGCAGGCTCTGTAATACAACTGGGATTGGCCTTCGCATTACTATTCGCTTTCCGCAATGAAAGAGCGGCAGGCAATACCGCTCAAATGCTGTTTGAGCAAAACCAACCGCTTTTTAATAAACTGAATATCAATTTTCACCTTGGCGTGGATGGTATCTCTGTTGCCATGATATTGCTTACTTCCTTTGTATTGATCGCCGGTGTATTGGTATCATGGAATATTGAGAAGATGACGAAAGAGTTTTATTTTCTTCTTATACTGCTGGCACTAGGTGCTTATGGGTTCTTTATTTCACTCGACCTGTTCATTCTATTCTTCTTCCTGGAAATATCTGTGATACCCAAATACCTGCTGATCGGTATCTGGGGCAGCGGCAAAAAAGAATACAGCGCCAACAAACTGGCCCTGATGCTGATGGGTGGCTCGGCTTTGATACTGGTGGGAATGCTGGGAATCTATTTCACCGCAGGGCATAGCTTCGATATCATGACCTTATCGAAAGCCAATATTCCGGCTAATATTCAAAATATTTTATTCCCCCTATTATTTGCAGGCTTTGGTGTATTCACAGCGCTGTTTCCGTTGCACACCTGGGTGCCCGATGGTCACTCTTCTGCGCCAACAGCCGGTTCGATGTTTCTTGCCGGCATCTCCATGAAGTTGGGCGGCTACGGTTGTTTAAGAATAGCTACTTACTTATTGCCGGCCGGTGCAAAAGAATATGCAGACATTATCATCGTCCTTTCAGCCATTGCCATTTTATATGGCGCCTTCGCCACCATGATGCAGAAGGACCTGAAGTATATCAATGCC
>JAEUVL010000176.1 GCA_016786965.1 Chitinophagaceae bacterium | reverse complement strand
ATCAAATTTGTAACCAATGGTGCTGCCTGAATTGCTGCTTTTGCATCGAGCAGCAATTGCCGGGTGCGGCGGGACAAAAAGTCTTCTGTGGTCAGGCACATTTCTGTTGCCACGGTTTTTTTCACCAGGGCCTTCAATGCTTGCTCTGACAAAGAAGTGATGACAACAGGAGTCGTTTGTTCATCATGCCCGTGCAAAGGCAGGTTTTGAGTAATGCATGGATTGTTGGCTAATCCTCCCGTTGTGATAGCGATATTGATAACATCTTCTGCCATCTTCCGGTAAGTGGTCCACTTGCCACCGGTAATGGTTATAAGCCCGGAATCTCCAACCGTCACGAGGTGATCTCTTGATAAGGCAGCTGTTTTCTTGCTCTTGCCTTTTACCAGGGGCCTTAAACCGGCGAATGTGCTTTTTATGTCACTGTGCTGCGGGTCTTTACTCAGGTAGCGGCCAATATGTTGTAAAATAAAATCGATCTCTTCCTTCAAAGGGATGGGTTCGGCCTCAATATTACTGACTGGTGTATCAGTAGTACCTAATACGATCTTATCATGCCAGGGTACTGCAAATAAAACCCGTCCATCATCTGTGCGGGGTATCATAATGGCAGTATCTCCCGGAAGAAAATCTTTGTCCACTACTAGGTGTATGCCCTGGCTCGGATTGATGATGCTTTCATGTTTGGGATCATCCATCTTCATAACAGCATCTGTAAATACTCCGGTAGCATTGATGACGACTTTGCTCCGTACTTCATATTCTTTGCTGGTAAGCTTATCTTTTACCCATACACCGCAGATATTATTATTCATTTTCAGCAGACCGGATACCGGGAAATAATTTAACAGAGCCGCTCCCTGTGCTGCCGCTGTTTGTGCAATGCTGATGGCTAAGCGGGCATCATCAAACTGTCCATCGTGGTAGAGCACACCTCCTTTCAGGTCTTCAGGGTCAAGAGTAGGCGCCAATGCCAGGGTTTCTTCTTTGGATAAAAATTGAGAGGGTCCCAATCCGAGTTTGCCAGCCATCTTATCATAGATCTTCAGGCCGATGCCGTAAAATGGTTTTTCCCACCATTTATAATTAGGAACGACAAATTTCTGATTGTGTACCAAATGCGGGGCATTTTGCAGCAGCAGGCCTCTTTCTTTCAATGCCTCCATTACCAGTTTAATATTGCCCTGCTGCAGGTACCTTACGCCACCATGCACCAGCTTGGTGCTGCGGGAAGAAGTGCCTTTGGCAAAATCATGCTGTTCAAACAATACCGTCTTTAATCCCCTGGAGGCAGCATCTAAGGCAGCGCCGAGGCCGGTGGCACCACCGCCAATGATGCAGATGTCAAACTCTTTTACAGCGGAAAGCTGTTGTATGAATAAAGAACGGTTCATGTTGAGGAAATTATTAATTAATAATTACTAATTAATAATCAGATGAAGCCCATGCAATACTTGCTTTTACGGCACGTTGCCATCCGTTCACCAATTCATTTCTTTTTGTGCTGTCCATGACCGGAGAAAATTCTTTATCCACCTGCCACTGTTGCTGTATCTCAGCTACATTTTTCCAATAGCCAACCGCCAGTCCCGCTAAGTATGCAGCGCCCAATGCAGTGGTCCCGGTTATTTTGGGCCGCACTACTTTAGTATTTAGAATATCACACTGAAATTGCATCAACTGGTTATTTACTGTAGCGCCGCCATCCACCCGGAGTTCTTTTATATGGATGCCCGCATCTGCTTCCATTGCTTTCAGCACATCATAAGTTTGGTAAGCAATACTGTCTAAAGCTGCTCTTGCGATATGCGCATTACTGCTGCCTCTTGTCAATCCGAAAATGGTGCCCCTCGCATATTGATTCCAATGCGGGGCTCCCAGGCCGGCAAAAGCAGGTACCAGGTACACTCCATCAGTATCCTGCACCTGTGCGGCCAGTGCTTCCACTTCAGAAGAACTGCGGATGATCCTGAGTTCGTCCCGCAACCATTGCACCACTGCACCGGCGATAAAAACACTTCCTTCCAGCGCATATTCAGTCTTCCCGTCAATTTGCCAGGCAATGGTGGTCAGTAGATTATTATTAGAGGTAATCGCTTTTTCCCCGGTATTCATCAGCATAAAGCAGCCGGTTCCGTAGGTGTTTTTTACCATACCCGGCTGTGTGCAAAGCTGACCAAATAAAGCTGCCTGCTGATCACCCGCGATGCCGGCAATGGGAATGCGGGAATCGGGAATGATATTGCCTGTGACGCCATATATCTTACTGCTTGGTTTTACGTCCGGCAAAACAGCAGCAGGGATATCAAATAGTTGCAGCAAATCCTCATCCCATTGCAGGGTATGGATATTGAAGAGCATGGTACGGGAGGCGTTGGACACATCTGTTACATGCACTTCACCATTTGTTAGCTTCCAGGTGAGCCAGCTATCAATAGTGCCAAAAGCCAGTTCACCATTGAGGGCCTTCTGTCGGGCACCTTGTACATTGTCTAATATCCATTTTACCTTGGTCGCAGAAAAATAAGCATCAATGATAAGGCCGGTTTTTTGTTGAATGATACCGGCATGATTGGCAGATTTTAAATCATCACAGTAGGATGCGGTGCGCCTGTCCTGCCATACGATGGCATGGTAGATGGGCTGGCCGGTACTGCGTTCCCATACCACGGTGGTTTCCCGCTGGTTGGTAATGCCAATAGCGGCCACCTGTTTCATATTGATATGTGCTTTGGCCACGGCTTCGGCCATGGTGCCAAACTGGGTGCTCCATATTTCATTAGCATCATGCTCCACCCAACCGGGCTGCGGAAATATTTGTTTGAACTCTTTTTGCGCTACGCTGATGATATTACCCTGTTTATCAAACAGCATGCTGCGGCTGCTGGTAGTGCCCTGGTCGAGGGCAAGAATATAATGTGATGACATACTAAAAGATTAGTCAGTAAGATAAACGAAAATTCGTTTTCCGCTCTGCCCGGAGTCGAAATACCGGATACGGTAATATTATCTCTTTTAGTTATTTTGCCGGGAATTAAATGTATCAGCAAGATGAAATCAGCCCGGATAATAAGTGTGTGTGTCCTTTTGTCATTCATCGTGGTGCCCGGAAATGCACAAACAGGGAACTGGCCCAAAACGCTGCTTTGGAAAATTGAGCGGAGTGACCTGAAAAAGCCCTCCTTCCTTTTTGGCACCATGCACTTACAGGATAAGCGGCTGTTCAATCTTGGGGATTCCTTCTATCACTATTTTGAAAAAGCGGAAGGTTTTGCCATTGAGGTGAATTTTAATGAGTACATCGATTCTTTGCTTGGCAGAACATTCAACAGTGTGGAGGAGGAGCAACTAAATGACGGAGAGGAAGGAATAGTGGATGTAAAAATTGATACGGCATCGAATATTGAAATGCCGCCACCCCCGCCTCAGGAGGAACTGAAGAGCAACAAGTATTTTAAAAAATATTTCCGGAAGATCCGTAATGAAAGGGCGAGGAGGCTATTAGTGTATGGAGAGATGCCTACGATACTGGATGCCTACCTGTATGGGATGGCTATGAAACAGGGCAAGTGGCTGGGTGCTGTGGAGGAAGTGAAAGATCAGCTAAACCTGATGGATGAGTTTGGTAAAGACGTTGACGAAGATGATATGAACGAGACGGAAGAAAAGATGATGTTCACTCTTGATAACATGATCAAGATATACCTGAATAAAGACCTGGATAAAATTGAACAGTATGCAGTAAACGGCAGTAGTTCCCGGATGAAGGCGGCGATCTTTACTAACCGGAATGTAAAAATGGCGCACAGTATTGACAGCCTGAGCCATAGCAGAAGTATGTTTTATGCAGTAGGGGCTGCTCATTTGCCCGGCGATTCGGGAGTGATCAAATTATTAAGGGCGCAGGGATATACTGTCACCCCGGTGTATTCCACCACCACGCTGGCAGCAGAAAAGTATGCCGAGAATCTTCCCGCTTTGTCGTGGCGCCAGGTAGCACAAGCAGACAGCCTTTACACTATTGAGATGCCCGGTATTCCTACGGACTACAATATGTTTGGCGACCTGGTAAAAATGAAAGTGCTGGTTGATATGACCACTATGACATTTTTTATGACAGGGCATACCATTTCGCAGTTCGATGAAAGTAAGCTTACCGATGTATTAAAAGGAATGGCCCAATCTATGGGCGGCAACCGGGGGAAGCTGGAAAATGTGAAGCAGTTTGAACAATCCGGTCTGAAAGGAGTGGAAGGCCAGATATCAGGAGGTGGAGTCTTTTTTAAAGTACAGGTGCTGACCAATAACAGCACTGCTTTTTTCCTGCTGCTGGGAAGCAATAAGAAGACAGTCATGAATACGCCTGATGCAGGGAAATTCTTTACTTCATTCCGGACAAATGGAAAACAACAATCAGTTGCTCCTAAGGATTGGGCATTGTTTGACTTGCCGGAGAAAGCATTTAGTGTGTCGATGCCGGGAAAACCCAAACGCAATAAAATATTTGAAAAGCAGGCGCAGAATTCCGGCTGGAACTTTACGGTCTATGAT
>JAEUVL010000169.1 GCA_016786965.1 Chitinophagaceae bacterium | reverse complement strand
TTATTAAATAAAGGGGCAGGCAACCGTTCTAAGGCGCCCGAAGATAAACTATAATCAAATTCAATCAGTGTAGTTGATCATTTGGGGAAAAAATACAGTATTCCCTTTCCTAACTTTTGTTCGTTCATAGTTGTAAATGATGCGGCCAAGTTGTTTCATAAAAGGTAACCCGACTGTTTTGTATTCATACTTATCATCATTGTATATACTATCATTATTACAATGAATAACGGCACTAAGCAGAAACTCCACTTTGTTTTCATAATCCACTACATAAGCTCCATCTATCAGAAAGCCATAAGCATCCCCTGGTTTATTGAAAATGCGGATATGAGGTTCCGGTTTTACTTTTTCAGCTCCGAAATAAATGAACTTCACATAAGTGTCCCAATAGCCTGGAGCAGGGTACACAGGTGAACGGGACTCTCCGGGAGTCATACTCATATACTTTTGAAGAAACTGGTAATCAGCTTCTGTTAAATTGAAACGCATTTTTGCTGGTACTGCCGCAGGGAAAATGATGCTCCTGACAATACTATGTAATTCGTCAAGAGTAAACCGGTTCTTCTTTGAAAAATCAAACGGTTCATTTATCAACTGACCGGCCCGGTAAAACCCCTTCCCCATTTTTGTGTTCCGCAAGGCATATGGTAGCTGGCTTCTTTCCGTTGGTTTATCATAGAGTAATTTACCGGAGCTGTCGAAAAACTGTACAGGGTTGGTGTGCCGGTTCTCTTCCTCCGTGAGGTTTACTTCCAGCCGGTGAATGATCTGCACATTCGTATAGCCCATTTTATGCAGCGTATTGTTGATATATTCCTGGCCGAGAAATTCATAGAGTCGGTTATAAGCATCATTGTCACTTACCAGCAGTATCTTTTTTATATAATGAGCTATAGTGGGCCGCCCGTCGCTGGCCGAGGGGTCGTTACACACTTCAGTCTGCCGGTCGCCGTTCATACCGGTGATCATAGTGGTGTTCCTGTCAAGCCCTTTGATATTTAGTTCATTCAGTTTTTGCAATGCCAAAATGGCCACTGGAAGCTTAACCGTAGATGCCGGATAGAAATAATTGCTATCCTGCACGTTATACCGGTGTTCTGTGAACTTCACCTTCCCTTTCTTTCCCCGTTCTATTTCGGTGTATAATATCTGCACTTTCAGTTCATCCTTTCTGGCAAGTATGGTATCAAGGAATGGTGATTGGGCCCGGAGCAGATGCTCTATTAGTTGGTCCTGTCTTTTTTCCTGGGCAGCAGTTTTTATCACACTTATGCTTAATGCAAAGAGGAGGAAAGAAATTTTATGATACGCCAGACGGTTCATACTTTTAAATTAGTAAGAAAATTTAATATTGCCCGGATGAATACAATAATGAAAGCGGCAGGTATCGGTTTGGCAGCAGCCATCATTGCATTTTTTGCCATGCGGGTATCAAGCAAGCAAAAGAGCAAAGCCGTTTATAATGGCCGATTCATTATACATACAAGTGTTGCAGAAAACCAAACGTCTCTCAGGGATATCAAAAAAATACTGGAGAAGAGACTCACTACCGGAAAATATACCCATCAAATAAACATCGAAACAGAAAACTCTCTCCGGGTATTAGTGAAAGGGATAAAGGATACTTCCTTTATTAAGGAGATACTTACTGCCACAGCCCGAATACAATTCAGGGAAACGTTTACCCTGAGAGACCTGGTTGAGCCTTTTACGAAAGCCCTTGAAATAGAAATGGAGCAAAAAAAGGCATTGACAGCGCCTGAGACCAAAACAATACCCCAGCAAGACAGCCTGCCAAAGGAGATCAGTTCGCTGCTTGACAGTCTTGATTATCATGAAGTAAAAAGCAAGATCGATGATAGTAACCCGACGGGCCTGATCGATTTCTCGTATACTGAGAACAGTCCCGGTAGTGCCATACTAGGCAAAGTAAGACCGGAAGACACGGCCGCTGTGCGCCAGTTGTTAATGGCCCCGGCCGTTAAGGCCCTTACACCTGCTAACCTGGAATACTATTTTGGCAAAGAAAATTACCAGCAAACAAAGCATAAAACAGATATT
Organism: Chitinophagaceae bacterium; assembly: GCA_016786965.1. Lineage (GTDB taxonomy): Bacteria > Bacteroidota > Bacteroidia > Chitinophagales > Chitinophagaceae > JJ008. Next base: position 4,068 of record JAEUVL010000169.1, on the reverse strand, counting down.
GTACTGTATGCCATTAAAACATCCGGACCGGCCGATAATGCGCCACTCGAAAATGAAGAGTTGAGAAATGCCAGCTGGGAGTTTGACCAATTTGAGCGACCTGCAATAATGCTGAACTTTACAAAAGCTGGTGCCAGTAAATGGGCCTTCTTAACAAGGAAAAACACCGGCCGCTGCATTGCTATCATCTTTGACAATATGGTCATTTCTGCTCCACAGGTAGAATCTGAAATCCCCGGTGGGAATGCTAAGATCAGCGGCAACTTCACAATGGAAGAATGCCAGGCAATGGCTGAAATGCTGAATACAGACCCTCTGCCCTTCCGGCTCGCTATCCGCTCTGCCTCCTTCAGCAGGGCCTCCCCGCCTTTTAACTTTAGGGTATTACTGGCCCCGCTGCTCGCTTTCCTCCTTTTCAGCGGTCTGGGCTATTTTATCATTAAAACACTGAAATCCACCTGAAAACTGGCCCCAAAAGCTGTAAAACGGGCACTGAAATCCAGTTTCCTTTTATGGTGTAAAACCCTATCTTTGCCGTCCTTTAAAAAACGTCTAAGACCGCCCTGTCGTGAATAATACGGCAGCAGGGGTTAAAAATTGTAAATCAATCATTGTATGCAACTGAAAGGTTTGGTTCGCTTTTTCACCGTCCTCCTGATAATCTATTCTCTTTACCAACTGTCTTTTACACTGCTTGTAAAAAGCCATGAGAAAAAGATGACATCAAAGGCAAAAGCTTATGTCGCCAAGAATTACGACGCTGCCTCCAAAAAATTCCCGGGAAATAAAGACTCGCAGGCGGTGTACCAGGAACAACTGGACAAGATCACACAGCGGTATGCGGACAGCCTGATCAAAGCTTCCGAGAACACCACTATCACTTATGGTATCAATGGTGCCATGAGCTATAAGAAAGCAAAGGAAGAAGAGCTGAACCTTGGTCTTGATCTGCAGGGTGGTATGAACGTGACACTGGAAGTGGAAATGACCGGCTTGTTAAAATCACTGGCCAATAATTCTCCCGACCCTAACTTTCTGACTGCTATAAAAAATGCTGACAGCCGCAAGGCCAACAGCGATGCAGATTTCATTACCCTGTTTGCAGGGGAATTTAAAGCACTGGAAGGTGATGGTAAATTATCGAGACTGTTTGCTGCTGCCAGCAATGGAGAGATAGATCTGAAAAGCAGTGATGGTAAAGTGACTGACTACCTGCGCAAAAAAGCCAAGACTGCCTTTGACAATACATTCAAAGTATTGAGTACCCGTATCGACCAGTTTGGTGTGGCCCAGCCAAGCATCAACCCTAACAGCGATAAAGGGATCATTACAGTAGAGTTGCCTGGTATCAAAGACAAGGAGAGAGTAAGAAAGATGCTGCAAAGCACGGCCAACCTTCAGTTCTGGGAAGTATACCCGGTGGCTGTAATAGCTAATAACACCCCCTCATATACCGCTTATGGAAATGCCTGGGGAAGGGTGCAGCAGGCCTTTAATGCAAAATATGGAGGCGTCACCGATACAACTGCTAAAAAAGATACTGCCACAACTAAGGATACTGCGGGAACCGCAAAAAAAGATTCAGTTCGCCCGGGTGAACTGATATTAGAAGAAGATACTGGTAAAACACAGCAAACTGGCACCAATACCGGTGAAGCGAAGATCACCCTGGAGAGATTTCTCCGTTTTACAAACGGCTCCCGGTTTGATTATATAGGCACGGTGGAAGTAAAAGACACGCTGCAGTTCCGCAAATACCTGACTGAATTTCAACCCCTGTTTCCTCCGGATGCCCGTTTTGTATATGGCGAGGCAGAGAAAAAAGGCGAATCTAAAAACCGCCTGCCTTTATATGCACTGAGAACTTACAACAGAGAGAAAGCGCCGATCGAGGGTGATGTGATCACCAATGCTTACCAGGATTACGACCAGTCAAAAGGCAACCAGCCGATCGTATCCATGAGCATGAACAGTGCGGGACAAAGAGAATGGGCCAAGATCACCAAGAAAAGCTTTGAAGAACAAATACCAATCGCCATCGTATTGGATGACATTGTATATTCTGCACCCATAGCACAGGGAGAACTTACCGGTACCTCTCAGATCAGCGGAAGCTTTTCTGTAACAGAGGCGCAGGATCTTGCCCGCTTACTGGAAATTGGTAAACTTCCCGCTCCCGCCAAGATCGTTGCAGAGCAGCAGGTTGGCCCTACCCTGGGCCAGAAAGCCCTGAATGCAGGCGCTATGTCATTTGCTATTTCATTCATTGTTATCTTCCTGCTGATGCTGGTATATTATAATACCAGTGGCTGGGTAGCTAATATTGCCCTTATCCTCAACCTTCTTTTCACGGTAGGTATCCTGGCTGGCCTGGGTGCCACCTTAACTGCTCCCGGTATCGCCGGTCTGGTACTTACCATTGGTATGGCGGTGGATACGAATGTGATCATTTATGAACGTATCAAGGAGGAATTGAACCGGGGCAAGGGGTATATCCCGGCCATAAATGAAGGATATAAACGTTCACTGCCGCCGGTACTCGATGGACACATCACTATTCTCCTTACCGCTGTGATCCTGTTCTATTTTGGATTAGGTCCGGTAAAAGGATTTGCGACCACCCAGATCATCGGTATCCTTCTTTCTTTATTCTGCGGTATCCTGGTGAGCCGTTGGGTAACAGAATGGTTTACCAGTAAAAAGAAACACCTTGAATATTTTACCGGCGTTTCTAAAAAGGTATTCAGACATGCTAAGTTCAAATTCATTGAATACCGTAAAGTAGCTTATATCATCTCCTTTGTGGTGCTTGGATTAGGTATTGCGTCTGTATTCAATGGTTTTGACTATGGAGTGGAATTCAACGGAGGACGCAGTTACACTGTACAATTTGACAGGAAAGTAGACGTGGAAAAAACAAGAGAAGACCTGAAGAATGCTTTTGAAGGCGAAAACCCCATCATCAAAACAATTGGTGATGACTCAAGGCTGGATATCACTACCTCTTACCTGATAAAAGATACCCGTAAAGAGGCTGACTCATTAGTACTTGTAAAATTGTTTGAAGGAATAAAAAGTCATTTCCCTGCGAACTATACCTTCGAAAAATTCAAGGAAGTACAGTCTGAAGAATCGTCCAAGAAAGTATTGCCCACTATCTCCGACGACCTGAAGAAAGGAGCTGTGAAAGCGACACTATTTGCCTTATTCGCCATCTTCATTTATATTTTTATCCGCTTCCGTGACTGGAGATATTCCCTGGGAACGATCGTGGCTTTGCTGCACGACGTATTGGTAACATTGATCGTGTTCTCTTTTGCCCGTGCTATCGTGCCATTCCCGCTGGAGATCGACCAGCACTTCATTGCAGCGGTACTAACGGTGATCGGTTTCTCTATGAATGATACGGTGATCGTATTCGACCGTATCCGAGAAGACAGCCGGATGATGCCTAATGCGCCAAGAGGTGAGGTGATCAACAGGGCCATCAATGAAACCCTCAGCCGTACCATCATGACATCACTGACCGTATTCCTCACTATCCTTATCCTGTTCCTGGTAGGTGGTGAAGTAACAAGAGGCTTTGCCTTTGCCATGCTGATCGGTGTTATCACTGGTACGTATTCTTCTATCTTCGTAGCGGCGCCGATATTGGTTGACCTGGGTGGTAAAAGACCATTGGGCAAATCAGCCAGCAGTACGCCTGCGAAGACCAAGAGCTAATACTTGAGATCTCTATCATAATAAAGAAAGCCTCCTAATGGAGGCTTTCTTTATTTGAGCTATGTTTTGTTTTGTTTTGAACTTATTCCCGGTTGATTAAATGTAAACAACAGTCACCAACTACACGGCAAAGCTTGTTCCGCAACCACAAGTGGTGCTCGCATTTGGATTTTTGAAGGTAAATCCACGGTTGTTCAGGCCATCCTGCCAGTCCACCATCATGCCATATAAGTAAATTTCATGCGCCTTCTCCATGATACAGGGAATGCCTGCTATTTCAAAATGGTGATCATTTTCTTTTACCTGGTCAAAACCCAGTACATAGGTCATACCGGAACAACCGCC
>JAEUVL010000158.1 GCA_016786965.1 Chitinophagaceae bacterium | reverse complement strand
AATGAACACCCTGGTCAATACGTTCAGTAATACCAGTTATTATTTTACCTCATCGCAGGCAAAGCAATTGATAGAGTTGGTAAGCCTGGAGAGCAACCGCCTGCAGCTGGCCAAATCATCGTACCGCAATATTACCGACCGAAGCAATTTCAGCCAGTTGTACGAACTTATTAACAGCCAGGCAGGCAAGAATGAACTGGAAGCATATGTAAAGGAATACCGGGACCAGCTATGATGGAAAGGTATCCTCGTTACTGACAAGAAGGAGAAGTGACCGGTCTTAGAAACCCTGGTACATTTCCCTGCGGTATTCATTCCAGAAGAATTTCACGGCTTCAAGCACTTCTTCTTCTGATTTATTTTGATTGTTGCTGAGGGGGACTTTGCGGCGAAAGCCATTGGGCGATCCATCTTTTGTATATTCTACTATTAATACAAACAGGTCACGGATATCGTAGATGGCTTTTTTATCATCCTGGCTGATATAGGCATTCAGGAAATGCGGCCAGTCGGTCACTAATTGGCCGCCTTCATAGATCCCTTTTTTATTTACCCGTATATAGATGGCCCTGCTCTTAGCTCTCCGCAACATGTAAATAGTACCAAAAATGGCAAATGCAAAAATGATGCTCTGGTAATCAATAGAACGGAAGCGGCGTTCCACCACATCTACCACGGCGACCATAAACAGGATAAAGAAAAATACGGCTATCGCATAGGCCATGAGCCTATTCTCGCCTACTGTAAATTCACTGTCCTTTGTCAACGGCTTATTACTCATAATAATGGTGCAGAAGGTTTGCCGGATGAAAATACTAATTCTTTTTTTCACGGTCAGGCTGTACCCGGCCAGCCCTTGATCCGGTACCACCTTTACCACAGCACAAGACCACTACAGATGCTATACTAGTTTAAGCCCGTAATAACCTATGATGGTGAATGCGCTGCAACGGATAAATACACCGATACAGCACCAGGCCAAGAGCTTTTTAAGATTGGCATTGAACCCGGTGCCTACAGCAATGCTTACAGGTGCGCCTAC
>JAEUVL010000128.1 GCA_016786965.1 Chitinophagaceae bacterium | reverse complement strand
AGCGACCGGCCGATAGTTGATCCGCTGGTGGTAAATGTATGATTTCCTGCAGTCAGGTATATTGCAGAGAAATGAGAATAGGTAAAGTTGGTATCAATTGCATGGTCATAGTTGCCCTGTGGGTTGGGTAATACTTTATTGGTCAGGTCACCGGCTTCTTCAACCGTAGGCACACGGGCAAGCGGTTGTTGTTTCAATTGCTCCACGGTGTTCAGAAATTGGGCCACCGCTTCAGGAGCAGCGTTGCGTCCGGAGGAAGGTTGATTAAGGGTCAAATATATCTCGTCAACCATGGGTATCATAGTCGAAGAGTAAGCAGTTTCAAATTGAAGAATATGTTTGCCCTGGGTCAATGTGAGCGGGCGATCATTCAGGTTGAGATATTGCCAACCATCTCTTGTTGGATAAATCTTGTCGATAAACACCTCATCGACGTACAGGTATAGTACTTCTGTTTTTTGAAGGTTCGCCAGTATCTGCAGGTAATACTTTTCATTCTTTGGTGCGTCGATAGCGTATATTTTTGAAGTGCTGTTGCCCCGCAGCTCGCCATAATTATACGCCAGGATCACATCTCCGGCTTTTGTGTTCTTTACATATTTCTTTACGATGGTTGTTTGGGCTATGACCTGGAAGGCAGCAAGTACCAGGAAGCTAAAAAGAAGCAGGTAGTTCTTTTTCATGGGAAATAGTTTAATGGTTAATGGTTGTCGAAGCAGAATTCGACCGTTATTACAGTACAAATATTGTGCATTAACCAATACGACCCTATACCACAAACTGGGGATATTGTATAACTTTTGTTAGGGCCTTTTTAAAATAATGATTTTCAATACCAACAGGCCACAAGCATAGGAGTCGAAAGAAACGAAAGAGGCATTAACGTATAATGGTGACGGTTCCTTTCATGTCCGTCATGCCATTTTTAAAATTGATCAGATATACATAAGTACCAGAGGCTTGAGGGATGCCATTTATTGTACCATCCCAGTTTACCAATACGCCTGTACTATTGTACACCAATTGTCCGTACCGGTTGAACACCGACACTGTGGCACCGAGCAGCGGGTCCAGATATGGTATCTGCCAGGTATCATTACGTCCATCATTATTAGGAGTGAATGCAGTGGGAACAAAAATGCCGGCCACTACTTTTACCCGCATATAGTCTTCGTTGGTGCAGCCGAAGGCAGATTCAGCAAAAAGCCTGTATACTTTATCAACGGGAGGTGATGCAGATGGCCTTAATACGGTTGGATCATCAAGATCATCCGGAGGTGTCCATGAATACACCGGGGTTTCCCCCGTTACCCTTCCCTCCAGGGTGGTTTTATTGCCGGTGATTAGGGTGCGGTCCGGCCCGGCATCCACGATTGGTTTTGCATGAACATTTATGGTCAGCACATTGGAGGAGATGCGGCAGCCGGGAATTCCGGTATTACCCGCTTCTGCCACGGACAGACGGTACCAATAATCGCCGGCAATGGTTGATTGCCTCAGGTAGGTAAGACTGGTGGCACCGGCAATATCAGCCCAACTCGCACCTTCATCTGTACTTACCTGCCATTGATACACCGGTGATGTGTACCCGGGTGATACAGCACCAGTGAATGTATAGTTCGTTTGTTCATCTATACAGAGGTCAACGTCATTACTGCTGCCTTGTATAGCGGAGGTTATTTCAGGCCCGCAGGGGCGAAAGGTAATATCATCCAGTGCAAGGTCATTTCCATTGCCCCCCGGGGCTTTATTGGTGATCCTTAATACCACAGAAGTATTACCTGCATTGGTGGTAAAAAAGAAGCCGTACTGTCCCCATTGCGGTGAAGCAGTAGCCGGAATGCTGCCGGTATTGAACTGGTTAAGGATAATACCGGTTGTTGTTTCTACAGTAAACGTAAGATCAGGTTGTATGCCGGTTGGTGATATCAATACATTCATTACCCAGGCAGCAAACTCATAGGTGGTGTTGGGGCAAAGCCCTGTAACAGTAGCGACAAAGAAATCGCCTGGCGTATAAGAAGCGTTGACCAGCATATAAGCACCACCACCTGTATGATCGTTGGCCACCGTATGCCAGGCACCACCAAAACAACCGGTAGAGTAATTGGTGATGGTATAAGATCCATCATTAGGACAGGAAGAACTTACATAAGTGTATGCACTGGGGGGTGAAAAATTGAAATCCGGGGTGGTGCCATTGCCGAAGGTGATATTTACCACAGGATCACCAAGACTTCCTGTGCATAATTGGGCCATTGCAAAAAAGGGCAGCGTTAATATGAGGGCAAACAATAAAATATACCGGCGGGCAAAAACTTTTCCTGGCACTCTTTCCTTTTTAGTTTATTACCTGCAAAATACTCCAATAATTTTTAATACTGGCTATTATGTAATACCGCTACCGGTTGTCATCTCATTATAGTTGCACATTCTTTATAAAAAATAATTTGTATGAAACCTATTCTCCGTTTCTTGTTTGCAGGCATGTTTTTATTTTCCCTGCTTGTTTCCTGCCTGCAAAGCAGCAGCCAGAGTACATTGCCTGATACCTGGCAGGATGACATGATTCTTAAAATGACCTACGGTGGCGGAATGAGATACTACAGCAGTACCATCGAGATAAAAAGCAATGGTGCTTACCAGCTTATTAATGACCAGGGAAGGGAGATCAGGACGCCGCTTTCGTTTACACAACAGGAGTTGAACGATCTGCTCGCTTTTCTTAAAGCCCGGCAGTTTGAGCTGATAAAGTCTGATATGCGGGCCGGCATTATATATGACAAAGCCACTACCTCTACTGTACTTAGCTGGAACAAACGGGTGTTAGGTTTTAGTGATGGTTCCTCCAGCACCATTGCCGAAGAATACAAAAAACAGTATTACGAGGTGCAAAACTACCTGGGCCAGCTGGTGGCTAATAAAACAAAGCGATAAAAAAGCTGATTCTTTTCATTATTCCGCCTGAATTTAGGTCGATAAGCTGTTGGGATATGTTTGCTAACTTTAAAAGAAAAACATATGGCCAGGTCACATCACCGTAAAAAACATAAGGAGCATCTCCGCCAATTCAAACATTCGCATGACACAACAGCGGTTTCTCCTGCGGCCAAAAGCCGGGCGGCTGTGGTGTTTGGTATACTTGGAGCCTTGGTTGGTATCGCTGTTGGTTATTTTGCCACACACGGCGACCTGGTTTGGGTAGCCGCAGGTCTTATTACAGGTGGCGTCATCGGCTATGCGATCGGACGGCAGGTTGACAATGCCAAATAGTTGATATTATCTTTATAAAAAACAGTAGAATAGGATAAACAAATCGTCCTTTCAGAGCTTCTTTATATTACCTTTGCTTAAAATGTAATCAGATGAAGATTTTTGTAGCCGGACTACCCTATGATATGGACGATGCAGAATTAGAAGAATTTTTTGAGAAATTCGGAACCGTATCCTCAGTTAAAGTGGCCATGGACAGAGAAACCGGTAAAAGTAAAGGTTTTGGTTTTGTAGAAATGCCGAATGACGCAGAAGCCAGGGAAGCCATTGAAGGCTTAAATGACATCTCTCTTGGAAAGAAAACCTTAGTGGTAAAAGAAGCCGAAGAAAAGCAGGGCGGCGGCGGTGGTGGATACCGTGGTGGAAGTGGCGGAGGAGGAGGCTATCGCGGCGGAGGCGGTGGCGGTGGTTACCGAGGCGGTGGTGGTGGTTACAACAATGATAACAACCGTGATAAAAGACGATATTAAAAGATGCTTTCAATAAAAAAGCCATCCTGCAATCAGCGGATGGCTTTTTTGTTTATTGACGGACCACTAATCAGGATGCTTGTTCAAATTTGATCAACGTACCTGTGGCGCTGTAGGTGGCCTCATACTTTATTGCCCCTCTCATAAAATGGGCTTTCCAGGTACCGTCATTTCTTAATTTCCATTCGTACACATTATCTGTGGCAAAGCGCTGACGGAATGCATCGAGTACAACCTGCGGTACTGCAGCATCCAAACAAATAATAGAATGAGATGATTGATGGCCACTGTCATCAAAACCGGCGGAATGGCGCTGGCTGTTGTGATTGAACTGGCTGGTAAAACTGCTGCTGCTATTGCGCTGCCATTCGATCTCAGATGCCCCGGGAAAATTAGTAGCTAATGCAGTTCTGGCTGACTGCGGTACGGCGGTAGCCGCTACCACCTGTGCAGACCCAGCACCTCCATTATCATCAATGGCTGATTTGGAACAGGAGGTTAATAACAAAAGTGCAACGGCTGAGGCAAGGATTGTGTTTTTCATAACTATACTTTTTTAGCTTATTAAAAATAAATACAGGAATAGGTAAACACAGGAGATAAATATGTAACCGCTGGTAAAAAATAAATGGCACAAATATCCCAGGGCTGTATTTTGTTCCGGTCTTCTTGCTATATGCTTTACCTGGCAAAAGGGGGAAACAGTTGCCCCTTCTTTCTATACCTTACTGGTGTAGCATTACTCCTCTCCTTTTAGTAAGTTTGAACAATATTCCTGAGTATGAAAAAACTTCTTTTGTCCACTCTTCTAATTGCAGCCTCGACGACAGGCCGGGCAGCTGATAAAGATTCCACCATTAATTACTTATTACCTGATAGTGTAAAAGCGGTTTCTTTCCTGGCGGATGTTGAAGTACGGGCCGTAAAGGGCCGTAAAGAAGTAATTACCGGCATACAAACCGATATGGTAAGACTATACCTGGAAACCGAAAAGGACGAAAAAGAGGTGGTTTTCGAATTCCCGGATGATGCTGTTGTTGCAGCCAAAGGAAAAGATGTTGACCCAGATGAAAAGGGTGAACTTGAATGGGAGTATAACTGGTCATTGAATGAAGTATATAAACTTCTGATTGCCACAGCCAATGATTCAGCTGGTAATTTTGCAGTGTATTCAGGATATATTTTTTTGCCGAAAGAGAATAAATGGAAGCTGATCGGTACCTGCAGGATCAGCGGGCAATGGCGAACGATACAGCAACCTTCGTTCTTTTATTCGGCAGGAAAAAAGAACGCTGCAGATGCTGTTTCTTCACAAGTATGGTGTCAGCGCAATAATGGTTCCTGGAAGAATATGCTGAATACAGAGAGTAAATCGCCAATGGTGAATCTTATGTCGCATATGGACAGCATCTCCCAGTATCAAACTGAGAGGGCTTTTATTGAAAAAGCAATTGCTGATGGTACCACCGATGCAAAAGAAAATGCTGAAGGCATATATTATACAATATTGAAAGAAGGAACGGGCAGGCAGGTTTCTGTAGATGATACGGTGACCGTTTATTATAAAGGATACCTGTTTGCCAATGGTGCCGTATTTGATCAAACCAAAGAGAAGCCAGCCACTTTTCCATTAAAGCGGTTGATTCGGGGATGGCAGATCGGCATACCCCTTTGTAAAGCTGGCGGCAAGATAAAACTGGTGATACCTTCTGCCCTCGCCTATTCGATTAGAACAAGGGCCGCCAAGATCCCTCCCAATAGCATACTGGTATTTGAAATAGAAGTGCTGGACGCAAAAGCACCAACGCAATAGCCTATTGGTTTGTCTCAGGTATATCTATTACCCAATCATGCAGGAATGACTGGCCTTTTACATTTCCTGCTGTCCAGCGCAGGTTAAAGATACCGCCGGCGAGCACTTTAATATTGGTAAACCCTTCTTTGTACAAGCCAGAGGCCACTGCAAATACTTCAGGACTGCCCCCCAATCCATAAATGATGATCTCTTTGGTTTTATCCGTGCCCAACCCGGCAATGGATTGTTCCAGGTCAGCTGCCGGGATATTCACTGCGTCTTTCAGGTGACCAATGTTCCGCCAGTTCTCACTATGTTTGTTGGCAAACTCTTCGCTGGTACGTATATCAAGCAACATAAAATTCTTGTTCTTTTTTGCATAGCGGCCAAACTCTACCGTACTTAATATCTCATATTTCACCGGTGATCTGTATAAACTGTTTTTACAGGAGACCTCTTTCTCATCCATCTGTAATAATCGGTCTATACCTTCTATCAACACGGAGACTTTACTGAAACTATTTTCGATCAGCAGCTCTGCCGCTTGGGTAGCTTCGTCACCATAAATGTCTGTGATGATGATCTCCTGGTTCCGGGGCAATTCTTTAATCCGTTTCGCCAGGTCGGCCAATGGTATATTTACTGAAAAGGCAAAAGCCCCGTAAGCGTTCTCTTTTGCATCCCTACTGATATGACGAAATGCAGAATCTGGCCTGACGTCCAGCAGAAATGGCTTGTTTGTTTGTATCATCTTCCCGCATAATTCCACAGCGGATATAATGGAGTAGTTATTCCTTGTTTCCACCATCTTATTGAGGCAGCCTTTTTGTTTGAGGTCACTGTAATGAAGGGCCGTCATACCACCGTTAATATTAAAGAGTTTGGTAAAGCCGCTGTCTGCCAGCATTTTGCCTGCCCGGCGGCTGCGCTGGCTATGCGAACAATAGATGAAAACCGGTTTGTCTTTGTATGCTTTGATCTCTGCCAGTTTTGTGCCGAGTTCCCGAACGTTTATATTAATAGCTCCTTTTAGGTGACCAAGATTATAAGACGGCGAAGAAGACGTGTCATGAAACTCTCCCGCTGTTCGAACATCGAGCAGCAGGTATCCCTTGTTGGCTGCCAGCGTAGCACAAAGATCTGCTGGATCGACAGTTTTGTACAATACATTATCATTTTTGAACTGTGCATTGACAGCAAACGAAAACACCAATGCAACCGGCAGGCAAAAACTGTTTCGCATATAGTTAAGATTGAATACCGGAAGTTAAACAGAAAGACAATAGACATCTCACTAATTCCATTAACGGGAAATATGGCGTGAAAAAGGAATGAAATGTATGAAGTCGCTTTGTATCCCGTAATCTTCCGGGATGAATAAAGACACCTTTTCTTTTTGCCCGGCATTTATTTTTTTATGACCTTTAATATTCACGGATAAAAACAAAAATGCCAACAATGAAAAAGCTTAGCACATTCGCCATTACATTACTCACTGTCGCTGCACTTTTTACTGCCTGTAACAGCAGCGGCGACAAAAAAAAGGAGGCTGAAGTGAAAGAACCCAAACTAAAGGAAGAAAATGTTACCTACGGTATTGATGGTCTTAAAGACAGCCTGGTTCTCGATGGTTACATCGTATATGATGAAAACATTGAAGGGAAACGCCCCGCTGTACTGGTGGTACATGAGTGGTGGGGATTGAACGACTATGCTAAAATGAGAGCTAGAGAATTGGCCAAACTCGGCTACATCGCCATGGCGCTTGATATGTATGGTAATGGTCAAAGAGGCGATGACCCGGAAGCTGCGGGCAAACTAGCCACTCCTTTTTATATGGATCCCTCTAAAGCTACTCCCCGCTTTGAAGCGGCCCTGAAGAAATTGAAAAGCTATGCGCAGGCAGACGGCGCCAATGTGGCTGCCATTGGCTATTGTTTTGGTGGTGCCCAGGTATTGAACATGGCTAAAATGGGACAAGACCTGAAAGGTGTGGTTAGCTTCCACGGAAACCTGGCAGTAGTACCGCCCAATAAGGATCTGTTGAAAGCCCAGGTGCTTGTTTGCCATGGAGCAGACGATTCTTTTGTACCACAAGCTGAAGTGGACCTGTTCAAAAAACAAATGGATTCCATTGGCGCCAAATACACATTCAAATCATATGCTGGTGCTACCCATGCTTTTACCAATCCGAACGCCACCGCCATGGGTGAGAAATTCAAGATACCTATCAAATATGATGCGGCGGCAGACACCGCCTCCTGGAAAGACATGAAGGACTTCTTTAATACTATCTTCAAATAAGCAATTCCCTGTTTGAGGAGCCCGGGTCATATCGAACCCGGGCTTTTTTATATAACAACTATCTCACTCATTATCAGCCCAAAACGAGCATTACTTATTAATTAAACATCAAACATTTGACTGATTTTGCACAGTATTAATACTGCTTTGCTCAAATAAACATCGTAGAAACTACTTAGAAAAAATACGGCCAAAAGCTATGAATAACAGATTTCTGTTTCTATTTTGTCCTCCCTTTCGGACTTAAAATCGGACACCTTTGAAACAAACACTACTGACATTCCTTTTTGGCGCCTCACTTTTAGCCTCCTGCAGAAAAGAAAATATAGACATACCGGCCACCCCGGAGGAACCATGTATAGAGCAAACCGCCAATCCAGCCGGCCGTTCTTATACATCAGATTCTGTAGTAGCCTACAATTGTACATCAAAACATTGCGGTTTTATGCCGCTTAGCTCAAAAAACTATTGGGTCTATGAAGATTCAGTTTTTACTGATGGGATATTTGCAAAAGTTCAGTACGACACTTTGCGCTATTCTACCAATTGGAAGTCATTGACTGATGATCTCGTTTGGTGGGAAAGCAATATATCAGTTGGTCTTCCGGAAAAGCTTTATGCCAACGATTCTGCTTTTTACAGCTTACAAGACAGGATGTTCATTCCAGGTTATATGGATGCCAGAAAAGATTTTAGCCTGTTTCCCGGAGATTCGCTCCGCTATTTATCCAATTTCGACGATCTGATGGCAGCCGGCAGATCTTTAAAGCTTAAAACTGCGGTTAGCTCACCTGCAGGCAACTTCACTGATTGCCTTTACTTTGAAAAAAATGCCCGTAACTATCGTAAAGACCAGGTATTCTTCAAACCCGGCCTGGGCGTTATTAAATACATAAAAGAAATGGCACCTCCAGGCAGCCCTTTCATTAAACTGCAGCAGGTATCTACTCTTATATCCTATCACCTAGAATAATTAGGTTCTAGTGCTAACTTTAATGCATGCTTCTGCAAAAGCAGGTAAGTATTTATTATATAAAATGAAGAAACGGGACTACAGTTTCTTACAAATACATTTCTACCTCTTACAAGGAATATCTTTATGATTATTGGTATTTATAGTATCCCTCTTAGTTTAATCCAAATACAAAATACGAGCTCCTATTTTTATAAATGAAAGAGATTAAAGAGATACAGCAAGTATTGAAAGCCAATGCAAATAAAGACCATAAAGACTTTTTCAGCAAGATGGTGCCTGGCGACCAAATAATGTATGGGGTAAAAACACCAGTGCTGAATGACCTGGCAAAGAAATACAAAGAAGGCTCCTTCCCACTGGCGGAAGCATTGTGGTATGCCGGATCGATGGAAGAAAGGGTGATTGCCATTAAAATATTGGAGAAAAAAGGAAAGGATGATCCTGCCCGGCTGCTAAAATTATTCCAGGAGTTTTCCAAGACAATTGATAACTGGGCTGTATGCGATGGGTTGGGAATGCAGTTCCTCCGCAGCATTGTGAAAACGCACCGGGATGAGATATTTCGTATTGCGAAGCGATTTAACAGATCTGCCAATATGTGGCAGCGGAGACTTTCGCTGGTAATGGTGGAATGGTACACCCGCCATTCTGCTGATCATGCCGATATAAAGAAACTTGTTACCGCATTGGCTAATGATAAAGAATACTATGTGAAGAAAGCCGTAGTATGGATAAACAGGAATTTCACAAAAGGCAAATAACACTACCGCAATACCCCCTACTTCAATACTTCTGTGGCCAGTTTATCCAGCATCAGCGAGTACTCAAAACTATAACTGTTCTTTTTTTCATCGGGCAGGTCAAATGTTGTCTCATTCACTATTGCTTTTAATATATCAAATGCTTTTTTTGCCTGATTTACAGAACTGAACAATAAAACAAAGCGGTGGGTTTCATCAAAATCTTTCATTCCTATTGCATGTTGATAAAAGCGGATGGGCAGCATGACCCTTACCGGCATAAAATAAGAAGATGCATCCGAGATCAGTTTGAAATAAATAGCATAATAAGATAACATGGCGGATAATCGCTTTTTTAATTCGTCTTCTGTTTCCGTAACGGTAGCCGCTGTTCTCCAAAAATTCTTTTCAGGAGTAAACAGGTCTGCCGTTTTCCCTGTACTGATCCTTTTAAGATGCCATACCAGTTTTAATACTTCACCGTCTGCATTGACATATTCAGTCAGTTTTAGTATGTCTTCATCAATGCCGGTAAAAGTGGCTTTAAAATTATCAAACCCCTTCCCTGCTTTACTTACCACCACTTGTGATTCATCCACTGTACCCCACTTGCCCCGCAGT